>CADBNX010000340.1 GCA_902796115.1 uncultured Eubacteriales bacterium | reverse complement strand
GCTGGCGCGGGAGGTCATATCCGTGAAGGCGTTCGAGGAGATGGACGAAGCGGCGTACGAGCGGGCGCGGCAGTGCATGATGCGCTGCGGGACGGTACTGGACGCGGGCGCGGAAAGGGGAACACTGAACCGGGCGAACGGAGCGCTGCTTGATTTTGCCGGAGAAAAAGGACTGAGGATCGTGAGGAATGCCGATGAACTGGATTGATGTGATCAGCGCGGGACCGGGGCGGGGCGAAATGCTGACGCAGGACGCGCGGAAAGCCATCGCAGAGGCCGACGCGGTGTTCTGCGCGGACCGCTACGCTTTTCTGGCGGAAGCGGGAAAACGTCTGCCGCTGATGCCGATGAAGGCGGCGATGGACAGCCTGGAGGAGCTGAACCGGGAAGGGAAGCATGCCGCGGTGCTCCTGTCCGGCGACGCGGGACTCTACAGCCTGCTGCCCGCGCTGAAAAAGCGCTTCGGCGGGGAGAAACTTCGGGTGTTTCCGGGGATCAGCAGCCTGCAGGCATTCTGCGCAAAGCTCGGGATCCCCTGGCAGGAGGCGGCCGTCCTGTCCGCTCACGGCAGGAACCTGTCGCCTTCCGCCCTGTGCCACGCGGTGCGCACGCATGAAAAAGTACTGCTGCTGCTGGACGGGGAGCGCGATCCCAACTGGGTGCGGCAGGTGCTGCGGGACGGAGGCATGGAAAGCACCCGTCTCACTGTCGGGGAGAGGATCTCATACCCGGACGAATCCGTCGCGCCCTACGAAAACAGGAAGTACGACGCCCTGTCCGTGGCGCTCGCGGAGAACGATCATCCCCAAAGGGGCCTTCCCGCGGTCGGCCTTCCCGACGATCGCTTTATCCGGGGCAAAACGCCCATGACCAAGCGCGAGATCCGGATCCAGGCACTGGCCGCCCTGGCGCTGCCGGAGGACGCCGTGGTATGGGACGTGGGCGCGGGTACGGGCAGCGTGAGCGTGGAGTGCGCCGGGCAGTGCCCGCTTGGCAGGGTAATTGCCGTCGAACGGGACGAAGAGGCCCTGAAACTGCTCAGGGAGAATATCGCGGCATTCCGGCTGCTGAATGTGGAAGTCGTGCCGGGAAACGCGCCTGAAGCCCTGGAAGGACTGCCCGCTCCCACGCATGTGTTTCTGGGCGGCACGGGCGGCAGGACAAAAGAGATCCTGGAAAAAATCGAACGGCTGAACGCGCCGGTCCGCCTCTGCGCCACGGCGGTAACCATGGAAAGCGCGCAGGAGTATATGGCGCTGCTCGGAAAATGGCGCCGTTTTTCCGCCGTACAGATCGCGGTGTCGCGCGTCGAGCCGGTGGGCGCCTATCATATGTTCAGGGCACAGAACCCCGTGTTCGTTTTTGAGGCGGAGACGGGAGGGACGGATGAAGTTTGATCCGAAAACGAAAGCGGACGGGAGGCTGACGGCATGATTTACTTTATCGGCGCGGGGCCGGGCGCGGCGGATCTGATCACGGTGCGGGGCATGCGGCTTCTGCAGAAGGCGGCGCTTGTGATTTACACCGGTTCCCTGGTAAACCCGGAACTGCTGGATTACTGCACCCCGGACTGTAAAAAGCTGAACAGTGCTTCCATGACGCTGGAGGAAGTGATCGGCGCCCTGCGTGAACGCGGCCGGGATGAGATCCTGGTACGGCTGCACACGGGGGACCCATCCCTGTACGGGGCAATCCGGGAACAGATGGATGCCCTGGACCTGATGGGACTTGATTATGAAATCGTGCCGGGCGTCAGCTCCATGAACGCGGCGGCGGCTGTTCTGAAGGCCGAACTGACGCCTCCTTCCGTGAGCCAGACCGTGATCATCAGCCGCATGGCGGGGAGAACCGCGGTGCCGGAGAAGGAAAACATCCCCGCCCTGGCTTCCCACGGCGCTTCGATGGTGCTGTTCCTCAGCGCGGGAATGCTGGAAAAGCTCTGTGAGGAGCTGATATCGGGCGGGTACGCGCCGGATACGCCCGCCGCCGTGGTGTACAAGGCCACCTGGCCGGACGAGGAAATCGTGCGTGCGGCGCTTGCGGACCTGCCGGGGAAAGCGGGCCACATCCGGAAGACGGCCCTGATCCTGGTGGGAAATTTCCTGAACGGCGGCTATGAGCGCTCCAGACTCTATGACCCGACCTTCACGCATGGTTTCCGGGAGGCGAAAACATGATCATCCGCGGCATCGCGTTTACGGAAAAAGGCCGGCAGTGGGGCGGCGTGCTGGGTTTTCCGGTGGACCGCGGAGTGCCTGTGATGCAGTGGGTGCGCGAGTATTTTGACTCCTGCGACGCGCTGCTTTTCATCGGCGCGTGCGGCATCGCCGTGCGGGCCGTCGCGCCGCTGCTGAAGGACAAAACCACCGATCCCGCCGTTGTGGTGATGGATGAGGAAGCGCGTCACGTGATCCCGCTCCTGTCCGGACATATCGGCGGCGCCAACGCGCTGGCGCGGGAGATCGCGCTGAAAACCGGCGCGGAGACGGTGCTCACCACCGCTACCGATCTTCGCGGCATGACGGCCGCCGATACCTGGGCTGCGGAGCATGGCTGTGCCATTGAGAACCCGGCGGCCATCAGGGCGGTTTCCGCTTTCCAGCTGGCAGGCGGGCAGCCGGGCGTGGCGATCACGGAACGGGAAATCGCGCCGCCGTTTCCGGTGACGCTGTACCTGCGCCCCCGCACGCTCACCTTGGGCGCGGGCTGCAGGCGGGATACAGATCCCGAGGCGTTTGAGGCGAAAGCGCGGGCCTTTCTGAAGGAATGCGGCGTGTCCCTGCTGTCGGTGAAGGCGCTGGCCACGATCGATGTGAAGCGGGAGGAAAAGGCGTTTCTGCGCTTCTGCGAAAAGTATCGTTTTCCGCTGCGGGCGTACAGCGCGCAGGAACTGAAAGCCGTGCCCGGATGCTTTTCCCATTCTGATTTTGTGGAGAAAACCGTGGGCGTGGACAATGTGTGCGAACGCGCGGCCGCGGCGGAGGGCGGCAGGCTGCTGACGGGGAAAACGGTCATGGACGGGGTGACCTTCGCCCTGGCGGGGGATGAAAACACATGAAGGCGCTCCGGGAAGGCTTTACGACCGGGAGCTGCGCCGCGGCATGCGCGCTGGCGTCCTG
This sequence comes from uncultured Eubacteriales bacterium, assembly GCA_902796115.1. Classification (GTDB taxonomy): domain Bacteria; phylum Bacillota; class Clostridia; order Christensenellales; family Aristaeellaceae; genus RUG756. The sequence continues at coordinate 4,435 of CADBNX010000340.1, read as the reverse complement.
CCTGTGGCAGAAGGAGGGCGAATGCCCGCGGAAGGTGAAGATCATCGTGCCGGAGGGCAGGGAATACGCGCCGGAGATCCGCGCGCTGTCTCCGTATCGGTGCGCCGTGATCAAGGATTCCGGGGACGACCCGGACATCACGGACGGCTGTGAGGTGTGGGCGGAGGCAGGCGTCCGGGACAGGATGGGGCCCGTCACTTTCCGCGCCGGGGAAGGCGTGGGCACGGTGACGCTGCCCGGGCTGAAGCTGCCCGTCGGGGAAGCGGCGGTCAATCCGGTGCCGCGGAAGATGATCGAAGAAGCGGTCCGCAGCGTCTTTTCCCGGGAGTCGGTGGAAGTGACGGTGGGAATAACCGGCGGCCGGGAACTAGCACGGAAGACCTTCAATCCGCGCCTTGGCATCGAGGGCGGTCTGTCCGTCCTGGGCACGACGGGCGTCGTGAAGCCCATGAGCGAGGAAGCGCTCACGGAGAGCATCGAACTGGAGCTGCGGCAGCTCCGGACGCTCGGCAGCGGGGATATCGGGCTCGTATTCGGCAGCCAGGGGGAAGAAGCGCTCAAAGCGCTGCGGCCCGGATTGAAGTGCGTGCAGATGAGCAATTTTGTGGGCGCGGCGCTGGATATGGCGGCACAGCTCGGTTACCGGCGCGTACTGCTCGCCGGACAGCCCGGCAAGCTGGTCAAGGTATCCGGCGGCAGCATGCAGACGCACAGCCGGTACGGGGACGGCAGGAGGGAGCCGCTGTGCGCGGCGCTCGCCCTGCGCGGCGCGCCCGCAGGCCTGCTGCGGACGGTGATGAACAGCACGACCCTGGACGGCCTGATCCCCGTGATCCGGGAGGCGGGGTATGAGCGGGTGTGGACGGACCTGTGCCGGGCGGCTTCCGGCTACGCTTCGGCAAGGGTGCGCGGCGCCCTTCGCGTGGATGTCCTGATGCTGGACGGACACGGAAAGATCCTGGGAGAATGGCGGGACGGAGAGGAGAAGATACAGCATGGACCCCATGGAGATTGAAAAACGCAGCATGGAGATCATCGAAGCGGAACTGCGGGTTCCGCTGCCGGAAGAAATCAAGCCCGTCGTGAAGCGGGTCATTCATGCCACGGCTGATTTTTCCTTTGCCGAAACGCTTCGCTTTTCGCCCGGCGTGGTCGGCCTGATGAGAAACATGCTGTGCCGCGGCGCTGCGATTGTTACGGATACCAATATGGCGCTGGCCGGGATCAGCAAACCCGCGCTCAAAAAACTGGGCCTGGAAGCGCGCTGCTTCATGGCGGACGCGGACGTGGCGGAAGAGGCAAAACGGCGCGGGCAGACGCGGGCGTCTGTCAGCATGGAAAAGGCGCTGGCGCTTCCGGGCGCAAGGATCCTGGTGTGCGGCAACGCGCCCACCTTTCTGTTTCCGCTGCTCGATATGTGCCCAGCGCCTGAAAATATCGCGGTGATCGGGGTGCCGGTGGGTTTTGTCAACGTGACGGAAGCCAAGGAACGCCTCTGGAAGAGCGGCATCCCCTGCATCGCGGCCATGGGACGGCGCGGCGGCAGCAATGTGGCGGCAGCCATCGTGAACGCACTGCTGTACGGCATACCGGGGGTGCGTTCATGAGGATCCTGCTGGCGGGCACGGGCAGCGGATGCGGGAAAACCACGGCTTCCCTGCTGCTGATGGCCGTATTGAAGGCGCAGGGGCTGGATGTGGCTCCCTGCAAAGTGGGGCCGGATTATATCGACCCCGGCTTTCATCGCGCGGTCTGCGGAAGGCCGAGCTATAACCTGGATTCCTGGATCATGACGGAAGACGATGTGAACCGCGCTTTGAATCAGCGTTATGATATCGCGGTGATCGAGGGCGTGATGGGGTATTACGACGGGCTTGACAGCGCGTCTTTCCGCTGTTCCACCCGGGAAATCGCGCATATCACGCGGACGCCGGTGATCCTGATCGCGGACGCGTCGGGCGGAGCGGCAAGCGTCGCGGCCACGGTGAAGGGGTTTCAGACGCTGGTGAAAGACAGCGGGATTGCGGGCGTGCTGGTCAACCGCGTATCGGGCCAAAGGCATTATGACCTGGTGCGGGAGGCGGTGGAACGCTATACGGACCTTCCCTGCGTGGGGTATCTCACGAAAAAGCAGTCCCTGCAGTTTCCCAGCCGCCACCTGGGCCTTGTACCCGCGGAGGAAACGGACAGCCTGCTGCCCCGTATCCGGGAAGCGGCGGCGGAAGCCGCGCGGACACTGGACACGGATAGGATCCTGCGCATCGCTTCGCAGGCCCCTGCCCCCGAAAAGCCGCGGCGCCGAATGCTGCCAAACCGGCGGGGATACCGCCTGGGCGTGGCCATGGACGAAGCTTTTCACTTCTATTATCAGGCAAATCTGGACGCTTTGCGGGACGCGGGCATGGAAACGGTTTTCTTTTCGCCGCTCCGGGACGATGCCCTGCCCGGAAACCTGAACGGACTGTATATCGGCGGCGGATACCCGGAGGTGTTCGCGAAGGAACTGTCCCGAAACCTGTCCATGCGCCGGAGCATCGGAAACGCGCTGGAAGACGGGCTTCCCTGTTATGCCGAGTGCGGCGGGCTCATGTATCTGGGAAAGGATATCGACGGCATCCCCATGGTGGATTTCCTGCCCCTTCGCTGCCGTATGACCGACCGGCTGCAGCGTTTCGGTTATGTGACCGTGACGGACCGGACGGGGCTTTCATTTCCCGCGCACGAATTCCATCACGCCCTGGCGGAACCGCTTTCCGGCGCGGCGATGGCCTATCGGGTTCAAAAAGCCTCCGCTCCGGAAAAAACCTGGGACTGCGGCTATGAAAAGAAACAGACGCTGGCGGCCTTCGCCCATGTGTATTTCGCGGACAGGCCGGATCTGACGGGGAGGTTCTTTCCATGACGCACGGCGGCAATGTATGGCAGGGGAACGGCCCGGAAGCGTGGCTGGATTATTCCGCCAACCTGCGTCCGGAAGGGCCTCCGGAATGGGTGACGCGCACCGTGCGCGAAGCCCTTTCGCGGATGCGGTATTATCCGGACCTGTCCATGCGGGAAGCAAGGCGCGGACTTGCGGTGTACGCGGGGACGGACGAAAGATGTATCCTGCCCACGGCGGGCGGGATCGCGGCGATCGATCTTGCGCTGCGCCTCGGGAGTGGCCCCGTGCGCACGGCGGAAACCACTTTCGGGGAATACGCCCGCCGCGCCGGCCTGCTGAACCGGGACGTCAGGACCGGTATCCGGCCGGGGGGAAGGGGTGAAACCCTGATCCTGTGCAATCCCAACAACCCGACCGGGAGCGCGCTGGAACGGGAAGAAACGCTGGCGCTGCATCGCCGGGTTTCGGGCCTTGGCGGGGAGATGATCGTGGATGAAGCGTTCGTCGATTACTGCCCGGAGATCAGCGTGCGCGGGGACGTATGCGATACGCTGACCGTGGTGGGCTCGCTGACCAAGATTCTGTGCATTCCCGGCGTGCGGCTCGGCTACGTATGCGCTTCCGCGGATCATATCGAAGAGCTGGAAAAGCTGGCGCTGCCGTGGCAGCTGAGTTTCGCGGCTTCCGCCGTGGCGGCCGCCCTGCCGGAACACCTGGACGAAATCCGCCGCGACGCGGAAGAGAACGCCCGAAGGCGGGAGGCGATGGCAGAGGAGCTGCGGGCCCTCGGCGTTTCGGTTGAGCCGTCGAGAGCCAATTTTCTGCTCTGCCGCTTTGATAAGCCCATGAGCGCGGCCGCGGAGAAACTGAAAGAGCGCCGGATCCTGGTGCGCACCTGTGCGTCCTTCGGACTGACGGACTGCTGGCTGCGGCTCGCCGTGCGCACGGAAGAAGAAAACCGTTTGCTGATCGGAGAATTGAAACAATGCCTGATACCGTGATTTTCGGCGGTACCGCCGAAGGAAGAGAAAAAGCGGAAGAGCTGAGTGCCCGCGGTGAGAGAGTGCTGGTATCCGTGACCGGAGAATACGCCCGTTCCCTGCTGCCGGCCGGGATGCCATGCCATGTGGGCGTACTGCAGAAGCGGGATATGCTCGCGTGGCTGGCCGAAATGCGGCCCGCCCGCGTGATCGACGCCACCCATCCCTACGCGGTGCGCGCGACGGAAAACATCCGAGCATGCTGCGGAGAGCTCGGCATCCCGTACGAACGCATCCTGCGCCCGCCTGAGGAGGGAGCGTGGAGAAGCGAGGTACAGCACGCCGCGGATCCGGACGCGGCAGCCCGCGCGCTGCGGGATACGTCCGGTCCCGTGCTGCTTACGACGGGCAGCCATACGCTGAAGTGCTATGCGCGCGCCGTGGATCCCGCGAGGCTCTGGGCGCGCGTATTGCCCACGGAGGAAGCGCTGGAACTGTGCGGGGCGGCGGGCATCCCCGCTTCCCATATCATCGCCATGCAGGGGCCCTTTTCCCGGGCGCTGAACGCCGCGCT
>CADBNX010000339.1 GCA_902796115.1 uncultured Eubacteriales bacterium | reverse complement strand
GTTCCTGTTTTCCTCGGCGCTTTTGCCCGTTTCCGCGTTCCACCAGGGCGGCGCGAGCAGGCGCAGGGAATCCTCCTCTTTGCCGGGTTCCGTGTATTCGGCCATCGGTCCCGTTCCTGAGATGGTGAGCGTGCCCGCGCTGTCCAGATGCCAGGTCAGGTTTTCCCCGCAGGTGCCTTCCGCGAAAAGCGGTCCTGTGACGGAATCCGTGCAGTGCACCGTGATGTCCCGGCCGGAAAGAAGGCCTTCGACCGTTCGGCCGATATTGTCGTACCATTCCCGCCGCGTGCCGTTGTAATAAATATCACGCAGCGAGGTGTTTCCCGAGAAAACACTGCGGTTGATCCGCGTCAGTGTAGCCGGCAAGCGGATGTTTTCCAGTGCCGGCATGTTGTAGAAAGTGCCTTCGCTGACATAGGTTACGCCTTTTCCTATGATAACGGCCTTGATTTCACTGCTGTAGGAGTCCCACGGAATCATCAGACGCGTGTACATGGGCACCCCATGATTGTAAACGGTAACCGCGGTCGGGTCTTTCATGGCGCCTTCTCCGTAAATGTGCAGGGCGCCGGAACCGTCAATCTGCCAGAATACATCCGTTCCGCAGGTGCCGCCCGTGATTCTGGCCTCCGTGCCGCATACGGTTACGCCGTCATGGAGCAGGGCAGTGCAGTACCCGTCCTGAAAATCGTGGTCGTAAGTGGCGGGGATCTCTTCCGTGAAGCTGTGGCCCTCCGTGTCCGCGCCGCATTCGGTGCAGGTAAAAGTCCGGATGCCCGGTTCGGCACAGTTCGGCTCCAGGGTGACCGTGCTCACATAGCTGTGCGACGCCGGGTCAGTGACGCTGAGCACGCGGTTTTCTCCCTTGCTGTCCAGGAAAAAGGCGCCGCACGCGTCGCATGTCCAGTGGGCGATGGTACCATCCTGCGTGCAGGTGTGCCATACCGCGGCGCGGAAGGTCAGGCTTTCGTGAGCGCAGTAGATCCGCGCGCTGTAATACCGCTCCGCATCCAGCAGGGCCTCGTTGTCCTCCAGCATTTCGATGGCGCTCCACTGCTCCCCGGTTCCTTCGTAATAGACCGTTTTCAGCGGGCAGTCGCCGAAAACCCATTCCTCGATCAGCTTCAGCGAGACCGGGAGAGACGCGGTCTCCACCTGCGCGGCGCCGAATACGCAGTAGCGCAGGATCTCAAGGTTCTGCGGCAGGACCACACTTTTGAGGCCTGTGTGTCCGAACGCCCAGTCCTTGATTTCCACCAGGCTGTCCGGCAGCTCCACGGATTCGAGCGCGGACGTATAGGAAAACGCGGAGGGCCGGATGACCTTCACACCGTCCGGCACCGTGAAGGAGGACGCCGTCCTGCCCGGACAGTAGCAGATCAGCTCCGTGCCGTCCGCGGTGAGCAGCGCGCCGTCCGCGATGCGGAACGAGCGGCTCTCAGGATCGACGCTGATATTCGTGAGCCCCGTGCACTCATAAAACGCGCGGTCCCCGATGGCCGTGACGGCCGCGGAGATCGCGATTTCTTTCAGGGCGGGATCGTTTTCAAAGGCAAAGGTCCCGATCGCGGTCACAGTATCCGCGATCCGGACGTCCTCCAGATTGGGCATGTCCAGGAACGCACCGCTTCCGACGGTGGTGACGCCTTCCCCGATCACGAGGTGCCGGATCCATGTGAGGTTTTCTTCTTCGGTGAGTTCCTCGTTCCATTTTTTCCAGGGCGGGGAAGAAACCGACCAGTAATCCCCGTCCGGGACGTAGGTGAAATACTCCTCCATCGGCCCGGTTCCGCTGATCGTGAGCAGACCCGCCTCCGGATCCAGGGTCCAGCGCGTATCATCGCCGCAGCTGCCGCCGTATCCTTCCGCCTGCGCGGACAGGCAGAGGGCCGCCGCGGCAAGCAATACCGCCGCGAGCATGAAGAAACGTTTTTTCATGAATCCATCCTCCTTTGGGGCGCCGCGGGCTCGGCCGCGGCGGAAAACAGGTCCCGAAAGGCGTTCCCGTGATCCGCAAAACCGCCGTGTCAGAAAACGCGTCGGCGGCAGCGGATCCAAAGTCCGCTGCCGTTGAAAGAGCGGCCGGGATCGTTTCATGCGCTCCCGGCCGCCGATGGCCTTATGAGTTCCGTTACACCGCGCCCTGGGCGACCATCGCGTCGGCCACCTTCAGGAAGCCCGCGATATTGGCGCCGGCCACGTTGTTGCCGGGCGTGCCGTATTCTTCGGCGGCGGCGTCCACATGGGCGAAAATGTTTTCCATGATGCCCTTGAGCTTGCCGTCCACTTCTTCAAAGGTCCAGGAAAGCCGCTGGCTGTTCTGGCTCATTTCCAGCGCGCTGACGGCGACACCGCCGGCGTTGGCCGCTTTCGCGGGCGCGAAGAGGATGCCGTTATCCAGGAAATAGGAGGTCGCGTCCAGCGTGGAGGGCATGTTCGCGCCTTCCGCGACGGCGGTCACGCCGTTTGCCACCAGTGCCTTCGCGCCTTCCAGGTCCAGCTCGTTCTGCGTGGCGCAGGGCAGGGCGATATCGCATTTCACGGTCCAGATGCCGCGGCAGCCTTCGGTGTATACCGCGCCTTTCACCCGTTTGGCATATTCGTAAATGCGTCCGCGCTCCACTTCCTTGATCTGCTTGATGACGCTCAGGTCGATGCCGTTTTCATCCACCACATAGCCGTTCGAGTCGCTCATCGCGACTACCTTGCCGCCCATCTGCGTAATCTTCTGGCAGGCGTAAATGGCCACGTTGCCGCTGCCGGAAATGACCACGCGCTTGCCTTCCGCCGTTTTTCCGGCCTTGCGCAGCATGGCGCCCAGGAAATAGCACAGGCCGTAGCCCGTGGCTTCCTTGCGGGCGAGCGAGCCGCCCCAGGTGAGGCCCTTGCCGGTCAGCACGCCGGTATACAGACCGGTGATGCGCTTATACTGCCCGTAAAGGTAGCCGATCTCCCGCGCGCCGACGCCGATATCCCCGGCCGGGACGTCCACATCCGCCCCGACGTGGCGGTAAAGCTCCGTCATGAAGCTCTGGCAGAAATGCATGATTTCCGTATCGCTCTTGCCCTTGGGGTCAAAATCGCTGCCGCCCTTGCCGCCGCCGATGGGCAGGCCGGTCAGGCTGTTTTTCAGGATCTGCTCGAAGCCCAGGAATTTGATCACGCTCAGGTTGACCGACGGATGCAGGCGCAGGCCGCCCTTGTAGGGGCCGATGGCGCTGTTGAACTGCACGCGGTATCCGCGGTTCACCTGCACCTGGCCCTTGTCGTCCACCCACGGCACCCGGAACTGGATGATGCGCTCCGGCTCCACAAAACGGTCCAGCAGCCCCAGCTTTTCATACTCGGGGTGTTTGTCAAACACCGGGGACAGGGAAGACAGGATTTCCCAGGCCGCCTGCAGGAATTCGCTCTCGTGGCTGTTGCGCGCCTTCAGACCTTCATACACTTTGGTTACGTACGCGTTCATAAAACACCCTCCTTAAATGATTTCAGGTTCCCGGCATACCCGGGACACGGAAAACGGCGCGGGCCGTTATACCAGCGTGGCAAAATAATCATCCGGGGTTTCCGCCCGGCGGATCAGCCGGAAGGAGCCGTCCTCCCGGTAAAGCACCTCCGCGCAGCGCAGCCTGCCGTTGTACTGATAGCCCATCGCGAGGCCGTGCGCGCCGGTATCGTGGATCACCAGAAGATCGCCGATGCCGATTTCGGGCAGCGGACGCTCCCAGGCGAATTTATCGTTGTTTTCGCACAGCGCGCCGGTGACGTCGTAGATGTGATCCCGCTTCGCGTCCCTCTTCCCGGCGCAGTGGATATGGTGGTAGGCGCCGTACATCGCGGGCCGCATCAGGCAGCTGGCGCATGCGTCGACGCCCAGGTAATCCCGGTAAATCTTTTTTTCATGGATCACGTGCGTCACAAGCCAGCCGAAGGGGCCGGTCATGAAGCGCCCCATTTCCGCGCAGAGGCGGACCGGTTCTTTGCGGGAGGACGGGATTTCCTCCCGGTAAACCCGGCGCACGTCTTCCCCGATCTGCGCGATGTCGCAGGACGGATCGTCTTCCCGGTAGGGGATACCCACGCCGCCGGACAGGTTCACGAAGGAAAAGACGGCGCCCGTTTCTTTTTCAAGATCGAGGCCGAGCTTCAGCAGGATGCGCGCAAGCTCAGGATAGTACGCCGCGTCGGTGGAATTGGACGCCAAAAGCGCGTGCACGCCGAAACGTTTCGTGCCGCGGGCGGACAGAAGGCGCAGCGCCTGCGCCATCTGATCGCGCGGCATGCCGTATTTGCTCTCTTCCGGCTGCCCCATGATGGCGCTGCCCTGCCTGAGCGATCCGCCCGGATTATAGCGCAGGCAGATTTCCTCCGGCGCGGGGCCGAGGCGCAGCAGGGTTTCCGCGTCGGAAAGGTCGTCCAGATTGATGACGGAGCCGAGATGGATGGCGTGCGCGAATTCCCGCGGGGGCATGGCGTTCGCGCTGAACATGACGCGTCCCTCAAAGCCGCCGCGTTCCGCGAGCAGCAGCTCGCATTCCGAGGAACAGTCCAGCCCGCAGCCCTCTTCCCGGAACAGGGACAGGATATGCGGATTCGGCAGGGCCTTGACGGCAAAGTACTCCGTAAAGGACGGCGCCCAGGCAAACGCGTTTTTGACATCGCGGACGCGCCGGCGAATACCCGCCTCGTCATACAGATGGAACGGGGTGGGAAACTGATTTGCCGCCTCAAAGAACACGTCGTCCGGAATGCTGAAATTCGGCATATGGCCTGCTGATCCTTTCCTGCGTATCGGGTGAAAAAGCGGAAAGCCCGCTTCCAGCGTAATAATAGCAGTGCAGGACCGGCATTTCAAGAAAACGGGCGGGAAAACACAGAAGAAAAACAAAAAGGGAGAGGGAAGAGGGAATAGGCAACAGGCCATGCGAGGAGCCGGGCCGGACGAACGAAAGGAACGCAGAGAGCTGATTGGAGATCCTTCGGCATCCGTATGGCCTCAGGATGACAGCATAGAGGACTTAACCAT
>CADBNX010000338.1 GCA_902796115.1 uncultured Eubacteriales bacterium | reverse complement strand
TTAACGGCAGTTTAATACCATCGGAAATGATCGGCCGGATAAGATGCCGGGCTGAGAAGCCCGGATCTTATCCGTTTTTCCGGGAGGGATGGAAGCGTATGCAGCACGGCAATGATTTTACCGCGGGAGGGATCCTCGCCCCGCTGTTGAAATTCATGATCCCCGTATTCTTCGCGATGCTGCTTCAGGCAATGTACGGCGCGGTGGATCTGATGATCATCGGAAAATTCGCGGAGTCAGCGGATGTGTCCGCCGTTTCTACGGGATCGCAGATCATGATGACGATCACCAATCTGGTTTCAAGCTTTGCGATGGGAACCACGATTCTGCTCGGGCAGCGTATCGGCGAAGGGCGCGGACGGGAAGGCGGACAGGTGATCGGCAGCAGTATCTGCCTGTTTGCCGTGATCGCCGGCGTATTTACTGTTGCCATTGTTCTGCTCTGCAGGCCGATCAGTTCCCTGATGAATGCGCCGAAAGAAGCTTTTGACGAAACTGCAGGGTATATCCGGATCTGCGGGTTCGGCTCCCTCTTCATCATCAGTTATAACCTGATCGGCAGTATTTTCCGGGGGATCGGCGATTCCCGCACTCCGCTGATGACGGTCATGATCGCGTGCGTATGCAACATCGTCGGTGATTTGCTGCTGGTTGCGGTGTTCGGAATGGGAACGGCCGGCGCGGCGATTGCTACCGTGCTCGCGCAGGCTGTGAGCGTTACGGTTTCCATGCTGATTCTTAAGAGAAGACAGCTTCCCTTCGCATTGTCCGTATCGGACCTGCGGTTTCAGGGACTGATCATCCGGAAGGTCGTCGCTCTGGGACTGCCGATCGCGCTGCAGGATTTTCTGGTGGGCATCTCGTTTCTGGTGCTCCTCGCGATTGTCAACAGCCTCGGACTGGTGGCCTCTGCCGGCATCGGCGTGGCGGAAAAGGTATGCGGTTTTATTATGCTGATCCCGGCGGCCTTCATGCAGGCCATGGCTGCCTTTGTTGCGCAGAATATCGGCGCAGGGAAATACACCCGGGCGAAGAAAACGCTCCTGTATGCTGTGAGCGCTTCCATGATCCCGGCGGCAGGCATGTTTGCCATCACCTTCTGGCACGGTGATCTGCTCTCCGGTGTTTTTGCGAAGGAAACAGCAGTGATCGCGGCTTCCGCCGATTATCTGAAGGCTTATGCGATCGACTGTCTGCTTACATGCTTCCTGTTCTGCTTTATCGGGTTTTTCAACGGCCTTGGGAAAACGCGCTTTGTGATGATACAGGGCATTGTCGGCGCCTTCCTCGTCCGGATCCCGGTTGCCTTCCTGATGAGCCGAGAGGTGCCGCCGTCCATGTTCCATATCGGACTTGCGACGCCGTGTTCCACGATCCTGCAAGTGATTCTGTGTCTGCTCTGTTTCCGGACCGTGGACAGAAAAAAACGCGGACTCGAATAACGGGTCCGCACGGTTCAGCAAGAAGAGCTGCCGGGCCTATGCAAATCTTTTTTCAAGCTCATCGTATTTTTCTTTGGTGATCAGCGCGTCCTGCCTGGTGCCGTCAAGCTGAATCACATAGGTCCAGCGGCCGTAAGGGGTGATATTCCTGATGCGGCTGATGTTGACGATGTAGCTTTTGTGGCAGCGGAAGAACAGCGCGGGATCAAGCTTAGCTTCCATCTCGCTCAGGGTTTCGGGCATTTCGTAACGCGCGCCGTTTTCCGCGTACAGCACGGTGGAGCGTTCCTCCCGCTGGATGAGCAGGATTTCGTTCTGATCGATCAGCGTGACGCCGCCCTTGTGATGCAGCATCAGGCGGCCGCCTTTGGCGGCAAACGCGGGGATGGCGGGGGAGGGCACGGGAGGGCGGTTTTCACGCAGGCTGAGGATGCGGCGCAGCGTCTGATCCAGGCGTTCCATGTCAAACGGCTTCACCAGGTAATCAAACGCGTAAACCTGAAAGGCTTCTCCCATGTATTCCTCATGGCCGGTTGCGAAAATCAGGATGCACTCCGGATGCGCGTCCTGGATTTCCCGCGCACAGTCAATGCCGTTCAGGGACGGCATATCCACATCGAGAAACACGATGTCCGGACGGAGCACGTCGAATTTGCGCAGTACTTCGCTTCCGTCGGATGCTTCGCCCACAACAAGGAAGCCGGAGGTTTTCTCCAGCTTCTTTTTAAGCAGCAGACGCATGCCCGGTTCGTCGTCTGCCAGCAGCACGCGCAGGGATTGGATGCTGTCATGCATGGTACTGATTCCTTCTGTCCGCGGGACGTGTCAGGATCTCGCTCCAGACGACGGCACGCACCATTTCATTGGCGCTGAGCCGGACCGGACTAACGGCCGCGGCGTGATTTTCCGCAGCGGGTGCCGATTCCTTCGGCCCTGTGAGCATGTATTCATGGCAGGGATCCTCGCCTTCGGAAGCGTCTTCGGGGATCCGCGACATCAGGGACTGAAAGCTGTGATGAAAATCCTGTTTGCTTTCCACGGTGACTTTTCGGGCTTCTGCCGCGGAAGTCTGAACGGGTGAGTCGACGTTCGGGGCCTTGCGTACGGGCGGCTGGACTTCGTCGGGCTTTTTCAGCCGCTTTTTATTCTTTGACCCCGCGATCTGGGATACGGCAAAGAGGATCATCAGGATGAAAAAGGCAACTCCCGGCATTTTCTCCTCCTTTTTCCGGCGGAGGAAGCCTCCGCCGGAAATGATGCTGAAGCATAGGACGGCAGGAGATTACTTTTTCTCCTGTGCTTTCGGATGCGTCATCTGCGGGGCATGCTCGGGCTCAGCGGCCTGTGCGATGCTGCCGCGCATTTTGGTATCCGCGATGGTGTTCTGCATCTGATAGTAATCCATGACGCCGAGTTTACCGGTCTTGAGCGCGTCCGCCATCGCGAGAGGCACCTGCGCCTCGGCTTCGACCACCTTGGCCTGCATCTCCTGTACGGCGGCTTTCATTTCCTGCTCACGCGCCACAGCCATGGCACGGCGCTCTTCGGCCTTGGCCTGCGCGATGCGCCGGTCGGCTTCCGCCTGGTCCATCTGCAGCTGCGCGCCGATGTTGCGGCCTACGTCGATATCCGCGATATCGATGGAAAGGATTTCATATGCGGTGCCGGCGTCCAGCCCCTTGCCGAGCACGGTTTTGCTGATCATGTCCGGGTTTTCCAGAACGTCCTTATGGGAGTTGGAAGAACCGATCGTGGTGACGATGCCTTCGCCGACACGGGCGATGATGGTTTCTTCGCCTGCGCCGCCGACGAGGTGTTCGATGCTGGTGCGTACGGTGACACGGGCTTTGACCCGCAGCTCAATGCCATCCTGCGCGATGGCGGCGACCGGCGGCGTTTCGATGACCTTGGGCAGAACGCTCATCTGCACGGCCTGCAGCACGTCGCGGCCCGCCAGGTCGATGGCGCGGGCGGTTTCAAAGGAAAGGCTGATGCCGGCCTGCTTGGCGGAAATCAGCGCGTTGATGACGCGTTCCACGTTGCCCTTCGCCAGATAATGGGTTTCCAGCATGTCCGTAGTGACGTCCAGGCCGGCTTTCCTTCCCTGGATATAGGCGTTCACCAGCTTCTGCGGGGGGATCCTGCGGAAGCGCATACCGACCAGGGTGGAAATTTTGACCGGCACGCCGGAAGCCAGCGCGGTGATCCACAGCCCAAGGGGAACATAGCGGAAGAAGACGCTGAGAATCAGAATGATGACCAGGATCAGCAGAACGAGCAGAACAGAACCATCCATAACAGAACCTCCTTATTTTTTGCGGGCAACGATCCGGATGCCTTCGATCTTTTCGATGCGCACCGGAGTGCCTTCCGTGATGTAGTCGCCTTCGGAAACCACGTTCAGGCGAACGCCGTCAAAGTCGCAGATGCCGGCGGGACGCAGCGGCGTAACGGCAATTCCCTCCCTGCCGACGAAGCTGTTCAGGTCGTTTGTTTCAGGCGCTTCCTTCGGCAGTTCCTTCAGCCCCCAGCGATTCCGGAAAAACTGTCCTTTTCCGGCGGAACGCAGGGAAAACATGATGGCGAGCCCGGCCAGAAACAGGGTCGCGAGCGACATCCACAGCCCTGCCAGCATGCCGTACTCACACCATACATAGATGACGCTTGCGGTCATCAGCACACCGCCCGCGATGCCGGCGACGCCGAATCCTGGCATGAAGACCTCCACGACCAGCAGCACGATCCCCGCGAGGGCCGTGATGACCAGCGGAAGGTTGCCAGCGACGAAGGCAAAGAAGCTTTCCATACCATCCCTCCTTTATACAGCGTGATTGTACCATCGGACGAGGGGAGATACAAGCGCGGATGTCTGAAAACCGCATATTTCTGTCTGAAATGACAGAAATATGGCGTACCGGCTGCCGGTACGCCATGAAGGGGTTTATTTGTTTCCGCCGTAGGTTTTGCTGGTGTCCGCGTAAACCACCCTGCCGCTCGGCTTCCGGGTGGAAGCTTTCACCTTTTTCATCAGTTCCTCGTAATACAGGTCTTCGTCAATGGGCAGCGTGATTTTTTTGCCCAGGAACGCGGAGAGGTGCATGGCGTTGGAGAGCTCCAGTCCGCGGATGCCTTCCTCGCCGGAGGCCACCAGCTTTTCGCCGCGCAGGATGGCCCCGCCCCAGGCGTTGACCACGCCGATGTGCTGCGGGTTCAGGCCGTCGGTTTCCACGGGTACTTCGTGAGCCGGCATGGTGCCGAAGGGCTTCTGATTGGTGGCGGACCATTCGGGCTCCGGCATATCAAACTCAAGCAGCGTGATTTTGCCGTTTTCCACGACGATTTTCGCGCTGTCCATCTGCACTTCGAAACGGTTGGTGCCATGCGCGTCTCCGGTCGTGGTCACGAATACGCCGGTGGCGCCGTTTTCATATTCCACATAGGTGGTCACGTCGTCCTCAACCTCGATATCGTGCCACTGACCGAACTTCATGCGGCTTTCCACGGAAACGGGCATACCGCAGATCCACTGCCACAGATCCAGCTGATGCGGGCACTGATTCAGCAGCACGCCGCCGCCTTCCCCGGACCAGGTGGCGCGCCAGTTGCCCGAATCATAGTACGCCTGCGGACGGTACCAGTCGGTGATGATCCAGTTGGTGCGGCGGATGCGTCCGTATTTGCCGGACTGCACCAGTTCCCGCATTTTGCGGTACAGGCAGTTGGTGCGCTGGTTGAACATCATGCCGAACACGACGTCGGGATGCTTTTTGGCTTCCTCGTTCATTTCGCGGGCCTGCTTTGTGTAAACACCCGCGGGCTTTTCCACCATCACGTGGATGCCGCGCTTCATGCATTCGATGGCGTAGCGGGGATGGTCGTAGTGCGGTACGCAGATCATGCAGGCTTCGATGAGGCCGCTGTCGAGCATTTTGATGGCGTCGTCAAAGTACACCGCGTCGGAGGTGATTTCTTCCTTTGCCCACTGCACGCGCTCGGGATTGATGTCCGCGACGGCTTTCAGCACGAAATCCGGGCATTTTCCGCCCACGATGTTCCTGGCATGGCCGGAACCCATGTTTCCGATTCCGATGATACCGAGATTGATTTTCTTATCCATATGCTTTCTCCCAACTTAATAGTTTTCGGCGCGAACTTCGAAATAACTCTGGGGATGGCTGCAGACGGGGCAGATATCGGGCGCTTTGGTGCCCACGATGATGTGGCCGCAGTTGCGGCATTCCCACACCTTCACCTCGCTCTTTTCAAACACGGCGGCTGTTTCCACATTGCGCAGCAGAGCACGGTAGCGCTCCTCATGCGTTTTTTCGATGGCACCGACCGCGCGGAATCTCTTAGCCAGCTCGACGAAGCCTTCTTCTTCCGCTTCCTTGGCGAAGGTTTCGTACATATCGGTCCATTCATAGTTTTCGCCGTCCGCGGCGGCAGCGAGGTTTTCAGCCGTGCTGCCGATGCCGTTCAGCTCCTTGAACCACAATTTGGCATGTTCTTTTTCATTTTCCGCGGTCTTCAGGAAGATCTCGGCGATCTGCTCGAAGCCCTCCTTTTTTGCCTTCGACGCGAAATAGGTGTACTTGTTGCGGGCCTGGGATTCTCCGGCGAATGCCGCGAGGAGGTTCTTTTCCGTTTTGCTTCCTTTCAGTTCCATAAGGGGCTCCTTTCTGCTTTTCGATGCTGTGTGCATGGCGCGGTGCTCCTCGGCAAGCGCTTCGCGGAGCTGCCGCAGGGTCCAGTTCCGGTTGGTGGGGGTCAGCACTGCCTTCAGCGCGACGGGTGCGATTTCGGCGTGGCGGAAGGCAGCAAGAAAACGCTCCAGCTGGCCTTTTCTCAGATACGCCATGACCATGAGCTCGTCTTCGAAGGGCGCGCGTACCGGTGAGAATACGGCTTTGCGTGTTTTGCCGAACAATTCCTCAAGCGTCACTTCAGTGTCTCCCGGGCCTGCGATACGGGGCTGTATCCCGCAGCGAAGCGCAAGGGATGTGATCTGTGTGAGACGTTCCGATGAGAACTGATACAGCAGCACACTGGGTGAGGGCATGACACTCTCCTTCCTGGACAGAACTGCATACTCTGCCATATATATTTTCAACATGGAACGGGTTAATCCTGCATCAGAGAAGAAATTGAGAGAATGAGGTATATTTCCGCCTGAACTACTACGCTGCTCTCGGGTGTGGACGTTATTACGGGAATTGACGGTTTTATCAAATAAACATCTTGACGCAAATTTCTGGTCGCTGTATACTTCGGATGATGACTGTGTACGGTGTTTGATCGGACCGCCGATTCGTTTCAGGCCTTTGTATTGAAATGCAGCCGCTCAACCGTTTTATGATAAAAACCGACTGTCCCGAAAATGATCGTTATAGGGGAGCGCAAAACGATGAGTACGGAAAACCCGAATCGGGAAAACCTGTATGAAGCGCAGGAAGTAGAGTGATAAACGGGAATGAGCTATATGAAAAAATACTATTTTTCGGATTATGTTGAAGAAAAAGATTTAGTACAAGACATTGCCGATAACGAGTTCCTAATTCTACTGGACACTTGTTTATGTTATTGCAATACTTTTTCATTTGACATTGTTGATCTAACACGAAGAATGAGTCATCCTCGCATAATGGTATTGAACCCTTTTGAACTTACAGGCATCGATTGGGGAAAATACCAATCGATTTGGAGACTCTATGGATTTCATCATGTACAGGATTATTGTATCCGCTATTTTTTTAGATATAATCAACAAACATATAAAATACTCACTAAGATGTTTAAAAGCCTATTTTCTTTTCCCAAAGCTGATGAGTATACTACTATCGAAAATTTGACCTTCTTTCGACCTGATATGACCGTTTTTTTCTGTACTGAAACACACGAAGGAGATGCGCTTCTGTTTGTTAAAGAGACTGAGAATGCCAATCATCTGTTGTCAATGGGAATCTGGAAGGAAATAACAACGTCAATAGATTCATTATTATGCGATTGAAAGAGAAAGTTTGAAACAAACAGTATTTGAAACAAAGAGTACACGACCCACCCCAAAGGAAGGTATAGCAAACAAGCCATCTGCAGGATGGCACAACGGGCAGGAAGCAGTTAAGCCGAAGCAGGTTCCGCAGGATCTTCCTTAATGACAAAGCCCCGGAGGCGCAGCAGTTCAAAAGCCTGCTTCTGAGACTACACCTTTTTCTCCGGAGCGGGACGGGAGGTCTGCAAGATGTAGCCGGAAGGGTTGTAAACCTCGCCGGATGAAAGGATGTTTCAGATATCGGTCAGGAGCATTTTGCAAAGGGCGATCATGGCTTTATTGTGACCACGGTGTCCCTTGAGTTTTGACAGGTGAAACAGTTTACAGGGTTCGAAAATGCTGACAAACAAGAAACGCCCCTTGTTTCCCTTCCTGTTGAGGGCTGACTTTGCGGTGCGATCAGAGAAGCTCTCGTTCGAACAGCCCGCGTGTGAAGGGAGCGTCCCATGCGGCTTCTTTTTGCCAGCGCTTTACTGCTGTCATGCACTCCTCCGGCGTTTCCCGGGTAAAGAGAAAAGAGTCGTGATGATGCGCGGGCATCTCGCTCCGGCGGTCACCCAGCCAGAGCGGGACGGAATTGAGCAGCAGCGAATGGGTTTTGCGGCAGAGCACGGGGAATACGGTGCTGCGACGATCCGAGATCTCCTTTCCCCGGCAGTCCGCGCAGCCCTTTTCTCCCTGACAGGGACAGCAGCGCCAGCTCATCAGCGGAAGGAAGCCGTACACGAGCATCCCAATGGGGATGGGGGAGCGGATGGCTTTCGTATTCTGCAGGGTCGATTCGGGTGAAAGATCGCATTCCGACACCTGAAGCCGCCGGTACTGCTCCAGCGCGAGGGAATTGAGTGCGTTCAGGCGGTATTCTCCGGTGATGCGGAAACCCTGCTCCCTGGCGAGAAAGATGCCGCCCGGGTTTCCCACACTGACCCATTCAAGGCCCTGCTGCCGAAGTTCCCGCAGGAGGGCCGCACAGCGGTCCTCTTCCTTCCCGAACATCAGGGCCGGGATCCGTCCTGCCGCTTTATCCCCGAGACGGGCAAGCACAGGCACGGAAAGCGCCCGAAGGGGCAGGAAGATCCGGTCAAAAAACGAGATCAGTTCGTCGGAGAGCTGGTCCGCGTTTTCAAGGTAAGCGTAGCGCAGCGGTTCGGAAGGCTGCGCGCAGGGCTGAGGAGGGGTCCATGCTTCCCGGAACGGATGCGGACGGCACTGCGCGCGCTGCCCGGCGATTTGTTCGATGCCTTCCCTGCGGAGCGCGCTGAGATCTGCCTTGGACAGATAGAGACCGGGGGAGATGAGGCAAGCGATTTTCCGCGCGAAATAGGGGGTGCCGCCGAGCTTCCCGAGAGCTGCCGCGGCATCGTCTTCTGTAAGCGGCCGTGTCTGCGCAGGCTGCGGGAAGGCGCCGGATACTTCCGCGCTGTGCACACCGTCTGACACGCGAAGAACGGAAGCGGTATCGGGCCGGAGCGTGAGCGTCATGTCAAGCGGGACGGACGCGTATTCCGTGCGTGTGACGGTGTGGACGGAGGAGAGGCTCTGGCGGGTCATCTGCGCGTCCGATTCCGTACGGATGCCGAACATCGAAAGATCGCGCCTGCCGTCATAGTATCCCGCGGTAAAGCCGCTTCGGGAAAACAGGTTCCGCAGCTGTTCCGTGTCGGGTTTTTCGCCATTCAGGGTCCTGCGGCAGGCATCCACCGCCGCGGCAACGTATTCGGGCCGCTTCAGCCGGCCTTCGATTTTGGCGCTCGTAACCCCCATTTCTTCAAGCTCGCTCAGCCGGTCGATCAGGGAGAGATCCTTCAGCGAGAGCGCGTATTCACGCCGGCCCGAGGCAAAATTCAGCCGGCAGGGCTGCGCGCACCGGCCGCGGTTGCCGCTGCGCCCGCCCAGCACGGAGGAGAGCAGACACTGTCCCGACACACTCATACACAGCGCGCCGTGCACGAAGACCTCGGTTTCAAGGCCGGCGCTCTGTGTGACGGCTCGGATCTCCTCACGGGTCATTTCCCGCGCGAGCACCGCGCGGCGGAAATTCATTTCCTTCAGCAGGGCACAGCCGGCCCGGTTATGGATGGTCATCTGTGTGGACGCGTGCAGCGGAAGCGAGGGGCAGCAGGCGGAAGCGAGCAGCACGGCGCCCATATCCGTCACCAGGATCCCGTCCGCGCCGCTTTGCGCGATCTGACGCAGGGCTTCGACGGCGTCCTTCAGCTCCTTTTCCTGAATGAGGGTATTGAAGGTGACGTAAACGCGCACGGATCGCTCATGGCACCTTGAAACGACGGCGGAAAGATCGCCGAAGTTTTCGGCGCCCATCCGCGCGTTGAAGGCCTTCAGCCCGAGGTAGACCGCGTCCGCGCCGGAACGCAGGGCGGCGGTCAGCTGTTCGTCTCCGCCTGCCGGAGCCAGGATTTCGATTCGCTGTTTCATGGTCAGTTCCTTATCAGAAAATTTCTTTTGTCAAGCCGCAGAAAATGTGGTATGCTGATATCGTTCCCTGCCGGGTTTCCTGTGATCATGAGGCGGGGAAGAAGGAGGAATCACGAATGAAGAAGTATGAGTGCCCCTGCGGATATGTGTATGACCCGGAAGTCGGCGATCCGGATAACGGGATCGCCGCGGGTACCGCGTTTGAGGACCTGCCGGAGGATTGGGTCTGCCCGGTATGCGGTCTCGCCAAGGATGCTTTCACACCTGTGGAATAGGGACATATGAGAGGGGGCTGTTATACAGCCCCCTTTTTTTGATGCTATTCTTTGGCGGGGTCATCCCCGATGCAGCAGCCGCTGAGCAGGTTCACGCAGCGTTCCAGCGCGCCGCGGCTGTTGCCGATCTCTTTTCCGGCGTTCCGGTAATCGAACTTCAGCGTGAAATCATGAATATCGGTCTGAGCGCTGTCAAGGGTGTTTTTTGTGATGGTCTCCAGGTCGGAACAGAACGCGGAAAGGGTTTTTCCTTTCAGCTCATCAGCGGCCATGTTCAGCACGTCCCCGCAGTGCGGCAGACAGATGCCGCAGCCTTCCCGGAGCGTTTTTACGAAGGAAGGATCGCTTTCGTACAGGTAGAGGAAGGTGTACAGGTAGCGCTGCATGTTTTCCCGCAGGGAGTCGCACAGGATGCAGCTCTGAGCCTGCTGCGACAGACGGGAGGCGGCGGCCCGGATGGCTTCCCGCTCGTCCCGGTACCCCCGGATCTTTTTCCGGATGCCCCCATCCGAAGCGGCCTGTGCGGCTTCCCGTGCAGCGGAGAATGCTTCGGATGCGCCGCTTCTGCGCTTCTCCAGATGGCTTTCCATCATCAGCGCGTGCCCGAGCCGGTTTTTCTGCTCCCAGAGCATGGCCTGATGCTTCTGACAGAAGCCTTTTTCATTGACCTTGATCCGGATATCCGGCTCCATCACGGAACCGCCCAGAAAACGGTCCACGTCCTTTACTTCAAGCTGGCGCTTCAGGTAACAGAACGGACAGAAGCGCTTCTGACGCAGGGCATCCCAAACCGGGATGGTATCGATATGATAACGCATGGCTTCACTCCCCGACAATGGACGGACGCTTGGGCGGATTGCAGTTGGGGCAGGGCAGCAGGTTTTTGAAAGAACTGCTGTTCAGGTCGGCATAATAGAAGGCGGTGAGCGGAATATACTTTTTCGCCACTTTGCTGCAGTCAGGCACCGCGTGGTAATACTGACCGCCGTCCGGATTATAGTAAAGCTGCGTGGTCGCCGAGGGTACGGCGGTAGGTTCCGGTACGGAGGTCGGTACGGTGGTGTTGGTCCACTGCGCCGTGCCGCTGTTCTGGGCGGCGCTGCTGCCGGTCAGCTTGGTACTGCTGAGCGAATTGGGGTCCACATACCAGTTGTTGTTGACGCGGATCATCAGGATCTGCATCCGGTAATATTCCGGCTCGGACGTGCTTGCTTTGCTGATGAGCACGGTGATGGTGATGGTGCGCGAATCATCGGCGTCGGAACCGGATACGTCGTCAATGGTATAATTGAGCGGCGTCCGGTTTGCGAGCAGGATAAACAGCGCGGCCTTGGCGTTTTCCTGATTGCTGACCCAGGCGGGAAGACAGAGTGAAACCATTTGCTCCAGCTGGCTTTCTCCCCAGTAGTTCATGAAGGAGAGCAGCTGCATCTGTGCCGCCGACGCGGCGGCATCGGAGAGAGGAGCGTCCGCGGCTTCCGGGGCATCATTCTGTCCGGAAGAAGAGGAGGAAACGCTGCTGAGCGCACTGGTGCCGCCGAACAGATTCCCGCTGGTCCCCCTGGCGGTATTGGCGGTGTGCCTGGCCGGAGAGGAAGGCATACTGATGAGGATCGCCACTGCGGATACGACGGCCAGGGCAAAATAAACCATTGTCAGCGAGGCACGCGCGTTCTTTCCGAAAGCTCTGCCCAGCCACATGATGGCAAGCGCGCTGCAGGAAAGCACCAGGAACAGGATATGGAGCAGATTGCCGGGCAGCACAAAGGACAGGACGAAGAGCAGCGGCAGAATCACCGCGAGGATGACGATCATCCACGAATAGGCGCGGGGCCTGCGCTGTGCTTTGGCGCGGGCCTGCGCGGGATTGGGCATGGTGCTGCGCGCCTGGACAAACGGGGCAGGCTGACCGGAGGGGGCAGACTGGGGAGGCACGTTCTGTGCCGGGGGAGTCTGCGCGGGGGAAGGTTCCCCCGTATACTGGCCGTGATAGGGATCATAGGGATTCGGCTCCGCCTGCCGCGGCGCGGCGTACTGCTGACCGGCCGGTGTATAGCCCGGCTGCGGCGCAGTATATCCGGGCGTCTGTGCGCCCGCGTGATCGGTCAGATCCGTTTCCGGTACGGATTCGGGTATGGCTTCCGCCTCCTGCTCCTGCAGAAGGTACTTTTTGCGCTTGATGCCGTACAGCGGAGCGCTGGTATAGCGATTGCGATTGCCGTTCATCGGTTACTCCTGTCTTGTCAGTTCCGGATAAAAGTCAGGTTCAGGGTCGAGCCGCTCATTTCGCTGCGGATCCCGAGCAGGGAAAGCAGTTCCTGCGTCAGATACAGCCGGCCGTTATCAAATACCGGGGTGTTTCCCGGAAGC
>CADBNX010000337.1 GCA_902796115.1 uncultured Eubacteriales bacterium | reverse complement strand
GAAAACGGCCGCGGAAGCCTACTACGGCCCTGCCACCGAAAAGGTGACCGAAATCGCCGCGGAATACGGCTGGTAATCATTCGCTTCAATCCGAAAAAGTCACTCGCGGGCCGCTTCTTCCTTCGGGAAGGGGCGGCCTCTTTATTTCGTTACACGGCCCCGGCCGTTTTTGCGCGCTTGCGGTACTGCAGGGGCGTCATACCGCAGTTCTGCCTGAAAACATGGGTAAAATAGCTCTGGCTTTCAAAGCCGCTCTGCAGGGCGACGCTCACCAGGCTGACATTTGTATTTCCGAGCAGTTCCCGGCTTTTCTCGACGCGGATCCGGTTGAGAGAATCCACGACGGATATCCCCGTCTCCTGTTTGAACACCCGGCTGAGGTAGGTGGGAGACGCGTAGACCCCGCGCGCGATCTCCTCCAGGGAAATTTTCCGCATGAAGTTTTCCTGCAGATACCGGACGGTGCGGTACACCAGATCGGAATGGTGCGCCCGGGACGGGGAAGTCACCGTATCGGTTATGGAGGCGATTTCACGGGTCAGCCACATCGTCACCTCTTCCATGGTACCCATGTCCGGAATGCGCTCGCGGCACTCATGCATGAAGCGGCTGATATGCACCGGATCACAGCCGGTATCCAGCAGGGACCGGGACATCAGGACGGTCAGCTCGAACACCCGCTCGCGCACCTGGATCATGTCGCTGCCCGTTTCCAGCAGAATATGCCCCATCAGTTCGCCGAGCAGCCGACGGGCCTGTTCGCCGTCCCCTCTCCGCAGCGCCTGCAGGAAATTTTTCTCCTCACGGTACGGATAGACCTCTCCCGCCGCGTTCTGCTTGATGCGGAACAGATAATCCGAGATCTGTCCCTGGATCCGCATGGATTTTTCCGTTTCCAGCATGCGGTTTGCTTCCGACACGTTGTTCATGAAGGCGACCGCCATAAAAAGCAGCTCCGCAAGGGAGGTGACCTTCTGTGCTTCGACGCAGGGATATTTCCGCACCTGCGCGATGATATCGGGGATCTTCTCCGGGTGTTCGCTCCTTACCCGGTCCAGATCGTACGCCAGCCAGTCCGACATCTCCCCCATCAGGAAGGGACCCGCCGTGATCTGTGCTTCTGCGCCTTTAGGCCCCAGGATGGGCGAGGTAAAAAAGGTCAGCCCCATGGGGCAGGCGTAAATGTATTTCCCCCCGAACCGTTCCGCCGCCCGCAGTCCCCAGCGGTGCATGGCAAGGCCCCGCTCCTTGTCAAGCTCCGCCAGCGGACAGACCTCGCAGGGCAGGTAGTTTTCACCGCATTCGTGCAGTACTTTTCCCTCTTTGCCCGACAGGACGCATCCCAGTCCGCTGGCCGCCGCGAAATGCTCCGTGCAGGCGATTGCAAGCTGCAGATCAAAATCCATTCTCTCACCCCGTTCCGATCCTTTCCGGGAAATATAATACCGCTCCGCTTCGCGGATTCCTGCCGCCGGCTCTATTTTTAACAATTTTCTAAAGATAGCAAGATTTTGATAAAATCATAAGATTGTGCAATACTTTTTGCGTGCGGAAACCTATAATGAACGCAAAAGGAGGGTGGGATGATGAAACCGATGACTTCAAAGGAACGGATCGACGCCGTGCCGGCGCACCGGGAAGCATATGAGCGCATCGAAGCGGCGAAGGGCCGCGGGTACATCCTCGCGCCCGGCTGCGACATGGGCGCGGATACGCCCCCGGAGAACGTGAAAATGCTGGCAAAGGCCTGCATGGACAAAGGAGCGTCTGTATGAGCATATTGGAGGAAATCTCGGAAAACCTGCAGCGCGGCAGGGCGAAGGCGGTTCAGGAACTGGTGCGCCAGGCGCTGGAGCAGGGGGTTGATGCCCAGACCATTCTGGAAAAGGGCCTGATGGCCGGCATGGAAATCATCGGCGAAAAGTTCAAGAACAATCAGGTTTTCGTGCCGGAGGTGCTGGTTGCGGCGCGTGCCATGAACATGGGTACCACGGTGCTGAAACCGATCCTGGTGGAGGAAGGCGCGAAATCCATTGGCCGGGCGTGCATCGGCACCGTGCAGGGCGATCTGCACGATATCGGCAAAAACCTGGTACGGATGATGCTGGAATCCCGCGGCATCGAGGTGATCGATCTGGGTACGGACGTGGCGCCGGAAACCTTCATTGCAACCGCCCGCGATCGGGATTGCCAGCTGATCTGCTGTTCCGCGCTGCTGACCACGACGATGGGAAGTATGGCGGAGGTCGTGAAACAGGCGGAGGAGGCAGGCATCCGGGACAAAGTGAGGATCATGGTGGGCGGCGCGCCCGTAACCCAGGCCTTCTGCGATCAGATCGGCGCGGACGTGTATACTTCCGACGCTGCCAGCGCTGCGGATGCGGCCGTGGCCCTGCTGCGGGAGATAAAAGCCGCGGAAAACGGCTGACGGGGAGAACCGGTCCAGTACACCCGCTGACGTGTTTATTACAGGCAAAGGAGGCAATCATTGTGACAGACAAGGAAAGAATCCTCAAAACACTCGCCTTTGAACCGACGGACAGGACGCCGTTTGCGGTGCTGAACGGGCAGATGTGGATCTGTGCCCGCAACGGACTCACCGCGGCAGGCATGCTGGACCTGCCGGATGCCGGCGCACAGATGCTCGTGGATGCATATCGCGAGATCGGTACCGATATCATGACCTCAGGCTGCGCGGCAGCCTGGCCCATGATGACGGCAATGGGCGGCAAAACGGATATGAACGGACTGGCCGCGGAAATACTTGAGCACCCGCTGAAAGCGCTTTCAGACATAGACAGGTACGATGTTGATCACGTAATTGCCGATATGAAGCAGGATCACTACTACCAGCGCACGCTGGTGCAGATGAAGAGGATGCGCGAAATCGTGGGCGATGAGACGATGATAGGCGGCGGCTTTTTCGGCCCGTTCACCATGGCGGCACAGATGCTCGGCGTAGAGGACTTCATGATGGAACTGCTGGACGGCGATGAAGAAGAGATAAACAAAACCGTGGATTTTGCCGCGGAGATCGTGACGGCGTATCTTGAAGACCTGATTGACAATGGCCTGGATCTGATTACCATCCCCGAGCCGGTGGCGTCAGGCGATCTGATCCGGCCGGATGATTTTGTGAAGTTCTCGCTTCGGGCGGATGAAAAGGTGAAAGAGCGCCTGGCTGACAGATGCTCCAGCTGCCTCATTCATATCTGCGGCAGAACCGACAAACTGGTCGCTCCCGTCGCCGGGGCACATATGGGCATATTCTCCGTCGATTCCATCGATCTGGTAAAAGCGCAACAGGATTCAGCCGGACGCTGCGCGCTGTTCGGAAATCTGAATCCGGCACAGATCCTGGCGGCGAAAAGCGCATCGGAGGTTTACCGGATCAGCCTTGCGCTTTGTGAACAGATGAAGCCTTTCGGCGGGTTCATCCTCGCTCCCGGCTGCGATCTTGCCCCGAACATTCCGCTTGAAAACCTGCAGGCGATGGCACGGGCTGCACGGGAAAGCTGATGCCCATAAAAACCGTGGCGACACAATGAACAAAACAGAGATGAGTTTATTCGAAGCAAAACGAACACGACGGGAAAGGATGAAGCAGAATGCAGGAATTGTATTCACGGGAAAGAATGAAATGGATCCGGAATGAATATGAGGACTGGTGGAGCGGAAAACGGGAAAAACCCCTGATCAATCTCGCATTTTCAGGCGAGGATCCGCATATGGTACGGCCGGCCGGATTGATCACGGACAAGACGTTTTTGTATGACCTGAATGAACCTGCGGAAAAGATTGTGGAGAAAATGGAGTATAGCCTGCGCTCTTACCGGTATGAATTGCACGGCTATCCGGTGGTCACCGTGAATTTCGGGGCGGGGTACAAGGTAGAGTTTTTGGGGTGTCGCCCGACAATCGGCCACGACACCGTCTGGTTCAAAGCACCCCGGCAACTGCCTGCACGTGAAGTGACCCTTCGCAGGGATCCGGAGAGTGTGCTGCTCCCCCGCGTGAAAGAACTCTATCAGGCCATTGACCGGCACTTTGAGGACGGATATGTGATCAGCGGCGTGGGACTTAGCAAATACGGACCGGGATCGGCGTTCTCGACGGTGGCAGAATACTTCGGCTCGGAAGAGATGGCTTATCTGATGTATGATGAACCGGAGGAAATCAAGCGCCTGACCGCCGAGGCAGCTCGCTCACTGGATGAGATCGGTGAGGAACTTTACACGCATTTGCCTCACGCCATCGGTTTCAGCGGATGGAGCGATCTGTACGCGCCCGAACCGTGGAGCATACTGCTTTGCGATTTCAGCGCCTTGATCGGACCCCAGCATTTCGACGAGTTTCTGCTGGATGATCTGGTCCGGGGCGTCGAGTGCTCGCCGCGCTATAATTTCTATCACCTGGACGGCCCCGGTGAGATCATTCATATGGATAAGATCCTGGCGATCCCCGATCTCAAATGCATGCAGTGGGTGCCACTGCCGGAAGGCCCGCTGGAGCTGACGCTGGATGTGTGCAACAGGATTCACCGGGCGGGCAGGAATCAGTGGGTCGTCGGGCCGATCGAACGTGCGATCCGGGTGGCGCGGCACAACGGTACAGCCCGGGGGATTTACTGGAAAGGCGTCTATCCGATGTCCGAATATGACCGTGTGATGAAACTGGCCGATGAACTGATGAACCTGTGATTTGTTCCCTCCGGCTTTGGAAAGCGATGAAGCATCGGAACGCTCATCCGAACGGACGGGCAGCAGCCTCGCTCACAGCCGCCCAGGCAGTTGTCAAACGACGGTCTGTGGGATATAATGGCATCAGCCAGGTGCGGAGCATCCGCGAAAAAGTCTGAGCTCCTGCAGACGCACCGAATTGAGGAGGTTATTCCCGATGATCAAACCCATCCGTT
>CADBNX010000336.1 GCA_902796115.1 uncultured Eubacteriales bacterium | reverse complement strand
CTGCCGGCCATCCGCTCCATCATTTCCATCCAGTTCGTGCGCACCATGGGCGGCCTGCTGCAGGTTTCCTTCGACCAGACCCTGGTCATGAACAACGTCATGGTCGCCAAGGTCGCGGACGTCATGAGCTACTACATCTACCAGATCGGCCTGCTCAGCCGCAACCAGTTCAGCTATGCCACCGCGATGGGCATGTTTGATTCGGCGCTGAGCCTGCTCATCGTCCTCATCACCAACTGGGGCGCGAAGAAAATCGATGAGGAGGGCGGCTTATGGTAAACAGCACGGACAAACCGAAAAAAGCCATGGTCGCGTACAGCGGCCGCAGGGAACGCCTCACCGCAGGGCACGTGATCATGGTGAGCATTCTGACGCTTTTCTGCTTCACCATGCTTTACCCGTTCTATAACCTGCTGATCCAGTCCTTCTCAAAGGCGTCGGATGTCATCGCCGCAAACGGCCTGATGCTGATCCCGCGCAGCATCCAGCTGGACGCGTATGAGTACATGTTCCGCTATCCCTACCTGTGGGAAAGCTACCGGAACACGGTGACGATCACCGTATGCGGCACCGCGATCAATATGCTGATGACCACCCTCGGCGCGTATGTGCTCGCCCGGCGCGATCTGCCCGGAAGAAGCGTTCTGACCACCTTCGTCGTGATCACGATGTTCGTATCCGGCGGCATGATCCCGGGCTACCTGAACATGCGTGACCTGGGCCTGCTCAACTCACTCTGGGCGCTCATGCTGCCCGGCGCGATCTCCACCTGGAATATGCTGCTGATGCGCAACTTCATCATGGGCATCCCGCAGGATCTGACCGAGGCCGCGCGCATCGACGGCGCGGGCGAACTGCGCCTGGTCGTCTCCATCATCCTGCCCCTCTCGATGCCCATCATCGCGACGCTCACGCTCTTCTACGGCGTCGGGCACTGGAACGCGTATTCCAACGTGATCATCTACAACAGCCGTCCGAACCTGCAGACCAACCAGGTCATCATCCGCCGCATGTACGAGACGGCCACGATGGACCTGGAGGAAACCATCACCCCGCCGATGGACGCCATCCGGGCAGCCACGGTCATGTTCTCCACCGTCCCCATCCTCTGTGTGTATCCCTTCCTGCAGAAGTACTTCGCCCAGGGCCTGATGGTGGGCAGCGTGAAGGGATGAACCCGTTGATGAACGGGCCGAAGCGCCCGTTTCAATCATACCCTATTATCATAAAGGAGGATTGCCCCATGAAAAAACTCGCAGCCCTGTTCCTGGCTCTGGCGCTGATCCTCGGTATCATGCCGATGACCTTCGCCGACGAAGTTCCCACCCTGACCGTTCTGCGCATCGGCACGGACCGTCAGTGGGTGCCCGACACCTCCAACAACCAGAAGCTGATGGAGATCCTGGGCGTCAATTTCGACGTGGAGTGCGTGGACGCCGAAACCATGAACATGCGCTTCGCCTCCGGCGACCTGGCCGACATCGTGACGCTCTCGAACTTCACCTTCTCCGAATATGCGGATACGGGCTACCTGCTGCCGCTCAACGACCTGTACGAGAAGTACGGCAATCAGCGCAAGCTGAACACCTCGCAGTACGCGCTCGACCTGTGCACCATCGACGGCGAGCTGCTGGCCCTGCCCTATGAGAACAACAACGTGAAGTATTTCACCCAGATCCGCAAGGACTGGCTGGACAACCTGGGCTATGACTACTCCGGATGGGAGCTGCTCGAAGGCAGCGACGTGTACAGCATTCCGCTGGAAACCTATGAGCAGATCCTGCGCGACTTCACCTTCAAGGATCCGGACGGCAACGGTGCGGACGACACCTACGGCCTCTCCTGGTATGACAACGCGTCCATCCCCAACGCCTTCATGGCCTTCTACGGCGCGTTCGGCGGCGTTATGACCCAGTACTATGTGCGGGAAGACAAACTGATCCCGTTCGAAGCGACCGATGATTTCCGCTTCGCGCTCGAAGAACTCAACAAGCTCTGGGCGGAAGGCGTCATCGATCCCGAAATCTTCATCCTCAACAAAGACCAGGCCAGGGCGAACCTGATGGCCGGCAAATCCGGCTCCTTCAACTCCTGGTGGTCCACCGCGTTCGAACTCATCCGCGACGGCATGTGGGACCTGCAGCCCACCGCGTCCTGGCTCACCGCGTCCATCGTTGGCCCGGACGGCAAGGTCGGCATGAAGGACAACGGCCGCATCACCAGCACCGTCTGCATCACCACCCAGTGCAAGGATCCGGAATTTGCCATGCAGATCCTGGATAAAATCGACAGCGACGAATGCTGGTGGCTGATCCGCTACGGCGTGGAAGGCGAACACTACACCCGCAAGGAGAACGGCGAATACGAGAACCGCACCGAAGCGGGCACCGCGCTGTTCAACGGCATGCAGATGGACTGCCTCTACACCCTGACCAACCGCATCGACATCGAAAACGAAATCAACTCCATCATGCCCACGGATGAAAAGATGATCATCCGCCGCAACATGGCCGTGCACCAGTGGCTCAAGAGCGCTCCTCTGTACTCCAGCGCCACCTACGGCCTGCCGAACCCGCAGGAGAACATGGACTACGGCGTGGATGTGACCAATACCGTCAATACCTGGGTCATGGAATTCATCACCGGCCAGACCGAACTGAACGACGCGAACTGGTCCGCTTATCTGGACGCCTATAAGACCGCAGGCGGCGCCGAGATCCTGGCTGCCTACACAGCGGAATACAACGAGAAGAACGGCACCTCCATCGAGCCCGCGTTCTGATCCGCGTACAAGCAAATACTTCGGGCCTCCCCCATCCGGGGGAGGCCCTTTATCATTTCATTCTGCATTACAACAGCAGATTCACCTGACCCGGATAAAAGCATGACCGTTGTTTTTTGACCACGTCTCCGCCGCGGAACCGGGATAGCCGTATACGGTGATTCCGGGTGAAAAAGCAGTCGGGTCTATATACCGGACCGTATCCGGAATATAAATACGCTTTCCCCGGATGCCGGCAAACGCCTCGGCTTCAATAGCCTCAACGGAAGCGGGAATTACAAGATCAACCGCATGCGGAAGACCGTCAATGTAACACCTGGTGACATGATCATAGTCCGTATGGATCCCATAGGACATCCCGTCCGGCACGGAAGCGTGCCGAATATAGAACGAATACCTCAGAAACCCTTTTTCGCCGTTTTTCAGTTCATTGCG
>CADBNX010000335.1 GCA_902796115.1 uncultured Eubacteriales bacterium | reverse complement strand
TATGTGGATCGCGGATCAACGGAGATCGATGATATGTATCATTTCTTCTGTGATCCGTACAACATCGATATCGAAATGATCGGGATTCCCTGGAGTGCCTTCGGCGATACCAACAGCGTCATGATCATGGGTCAGACGATGTATGACTGGATGATGATCACCTGGGATTACAATACCTACCTGAGCTATGTGCAGCAGGGCCTGCTGAAGGAGATGCCCGAAAACTTCGAAGAAAAGTATCCGAACATCGCCCATGCTTTCCAGGCGAGCGGCATTGCGGACTATCTGTATGTGGACGGCGTTGCGTACGGAACCCCGATGCCGATCTTCTTCAACTTCGCACCCAAGAGCTACTACCTGAACATGATGGCGGCTTATTACCGTGTCGACTGGGCAGAAGAACTGGGATTCCATTGGGGAGCAGGGGTATCCCTAACGGAGTTTGAAGCCTATCTGAAAGCGTGTGTGGAGCATGATATGGCCGGAAACGGACAGACGCTTGGTCTTACGAGCTCGAACACCATCGGATCCTTCATGAATATCTTCAACGACAGCTATTCAACCTTTGTCAACGTGGACGGCACCTATGTATGGGGTCCCACGCTGGACAGCACGGTAGAGGGAATCAAGGAGATTAAGAAGGCATACAGCGAAGGAATGATCGATCCGGATTTCTTTACCCTGGATTCTTTTGCTGGTCAGAATAAGTTTGCCGCAGGTTTAAGCGCAGCTACGCATCAGACGGGAACCTGCGCCAATTATTCACTGATTCTGGACGCTGCGACAGCTGCGGGAATGGAAAACGCCGTGGAGAAAATCAAGCCGATCATGCTGACTGACGATCAGGGTGTGTGGCACGGCGGAGAAGTGAAGAATTTCTGGTGCATCAATGTATTCAATCCGGACATCGATGATGAAAAGTATGAACGCATCCTGGATCTGCTTGATTACCTCTATACGAAGGAAGCGGAAGAAGTCGTCAATATGGGTATCAAAGGCGTTGACTGGGATATCGAAGAAGACGGACACTATGTGTCCTACCTGGATCCTGCCGTTTACGCGAATATCCGGCAAAAATACGCATCCGGCTGGTTCTGGCGCGACACCTCGATTTGCCTGGACGAATTCGACCTGGTCAATCCGACCTATCCGCAGGCAGTGTTGGACAATGTGAACGCCGTATACGACTATCGCTACAACTCCGCCGAGGAGCATGGTTACACCAAGCTGGACAACAACGTTCAGTTCCTTGCCACCGAAGCCAAGAAGAATTATTCCGTGGACATCGGCACGGAAATCACCCGCATCGTATGCGACGACAAGATCAGCATGGACGATGTGCAGGCCGAATGGCAGAAATTCATCGACGCGAACAAAGCCATCTGGCAGCCGGTTGTGGACGATCTGAACAATCTGGCGCACTGATACACCTTTGCAGGGACGGAGAATGCGGGCATTCTCCGTCCCTGTCCGCTCTCGGGGTGACGGCATGCAGGAGGAAAACACGCAAAAGGGAAGTGAAAAACCGGTTTATTCCTGTATCCTTGTGGATGACGATCCATGGGCTTTGCAGGACATGAGGAGAGTTCTTCCGCTGGAGGAGCTCGGATTTCGGATTGTGAAAGAAGCGAGCAATGCGAAAGACGCGCTGACTGCGATCGGGACGCTCAGGCCCGAGCTTGTGATCACTGATATTTCCCTCGGCGGGATGAACGGGCTGGAAATGATCGCAAAATGCAGAGAGAACGGGTTTGTCTGTGAATACATTGTGATCAGCGGATATTCGGATTTTGAATACGCGCGTCAGGCCATTCATGAGGATGTGAGCACCTATCTGCTGAAACCGATCGATACGGCGGAAAGCCGGGAAGCGCTGCTGAAGGTGCGCGGCAGACTTGACGGCCGTCCGGTACCTGCCGTTTCGCAGCGGCTGACAATTGAAAAAGTCCGCGATTACATCCGGGATAATTATCAGAGCAAATGCTCACTGGATGACGTGGCGGACATTTTCTTTATGAATCGGACTTATTTATCCGAGCTGTTCCGGGAAACCTTCGGCAAGAATTTTGTGCAGTACAAAAATGAGGTTCGCGTGGAACACGCAAAGATCCTTCTGACGGATACCAGGCTGAGCATCTCGCAGATCGCGGCGCGCTGCGGATTTGACAATACCAGTTATTTCGCCCTGGTATTCCGGCAGATCACCGGTTTTTCCCCGGTTCAGTGGCGAGGCCGGTGATCTCCGTACATGTAGGAAGCTTGCTGAAAAGTAAGATGTCGCATGGCATCAATCCGTAATTCCACGACAGTTGTTTTATACAATACATGATCTTTTGCAGCCGCGTGCACGGCGGCGAAAGATCATTCTTCATTTACAAATCGTTTTTTTTGCGGTACTATTATAAAGGTAGATTCTACCCAAAACCCGCCGGGAGGCGAGGAGGTACCTGTGAAAGACACACTGCTTGTGGTGGACGGAAACAGCCTGATGCACCGCGCGTTCCACGCGCTGCCTCTGATGGACGCGGACGGCGTATATACGAACGCGGTGCACGGGTTTCTGATGATGCTGTTCAAGGTGTTCCGTGAGATGGAGCCGCGCTACGCGGCGGTGGCTTTTGACGAGCACGCGCCTACCTTCCGGCACCGGATCTACGGGGAATACAAGGCGGGACGCAGGGCCACGCCGGAGGAACTGAAAAGCCAGTTTCCGCTGATCCGGGAAGTGCTCGCCGCGATGGGCATCGGCGTGCTGAGCTGCGAGGGCTGGGAAGCGGACGATATCCTGGGCACGCTGGCGCGGCGCTGCGCGGAAAGGGAGGATCTTTCCGCGCTGCTGCTCACGGGAGACCGTGACGCGCTGCAATTGGTGACGGACGGGACCCGCGTGCTGTTCACGCGCAAGGGCATCAGCGAAACCACGCTGTTTACCCCGGCCGCCGTCAGGGAAACCTTCGGCGTTTCGCCTGAGCAGGTGACGGATCTGAAAGGGCTGATGGGTGACAGCAGCGACAACATTCCCGGTATTCCCGGCGTGGGGGAAAAGACCGCGGTGAAGCTGCTGCAGGAATGGGAAACG
The DNA here is from genome assembly GCA_902796115.1 of uncultured Eubacteriales bacterium. Classification (GTDB taxonomy): domain Bacteria; phylum Bacillota; class Clostridia; order Christensenellales; family Aristaeellaceae; genus RUG756. The sequence continues at coordinate 9,380 of CADBNX010000335.1, read as the reverse complement.
CTGGAGGAAGTGCTTGCCCACGCCGACGAAATCAAGGGCAAGCTCGGGGAAAAGGTGCGCGCCTATGCCGACCAGGCGCGGTTTTCCAAAAAGCTTGCCACCATCGTCCCCGAAGCGCCGGTGCCGTTTGACTATACCTCCTGGGAGCTGAACCGCCTCGGCGGCGGCGCGGAGGTGCTGCGCCGGCTGAAGCTGAGCCAGGCCCTGCAGCAGGTGGGGCAGCTTGCGCCCGTACAGGCCGCGCCCCGTATCGAGGAAAACGCCCCGGAGGCGGAAGAAATCACGGATATCGACGCGCTTCGCGCCTTCCTGAAAGGGGAAGGAGAAACCGCGCTTCACCTGGAAGAAAACGAAATGACACTCTGCCGAGGCGGGAAGCTCGCGAAAATCGCTCTCGGCGGCGATCTGCTCGGCGGGGGAATGGATCCGGCTGCGGTCCTTGCCGCGGTATCGGAGGCGGTTGGCGCGTGCACGGTGCACGACGCGAAACGCTGGAAGCATCTGTTTGAGCGCTGCGGCCTTGCCTGTCCCGAATTCGGCTGGGATACCATGCTGGCGCAGTACCTGATCAATCCGCAGGAGAAAAGCTACGCGCTTTCCCGCTTTGCGCGCGCCGACGCGCGGGGCGTGGCGGGGCTTTGCCGGGAGCAGCGCGGGCAGATTGCCGCGCTGGGCACGGAAAAGCTGATGCGTGAGGTGGAGCTGCCGCTCTCCCAGGTGCTGGCCGATATGGAGACGGAGGGCTTCCGGGTGGACCGGGAAGTGCTGCGCGAGCTTGGCCGCGCCTGGAGCGCCCAGGCGGAAGCATTGCAGGAAGAAATCTATACGCTGACCGGCGTGCGCGGATTCAACCTGAACAGTCCCCAGCAGCTGAGCCGGGTGCTGTTTGAGGAGCTTGGCCTGAAGCACGGCAAAAAAACCAGCCGCGGCTACGCGACCGACGCGGACACGCTGGAAGGGCTGCGGGAGGAGCATCCGGCCGTCGGAAAAATCCTGGAGTACCGGCAGGTGGTCAAGCTGAACAGCACCTACGCGGAAGCGCTGATCGAAAAAACCGACGCGGACGGGCGGATCCATTCCGTGTTTGACCAGACCGGCACCGTGACGGGGCGCATCTCCTCGAGCGAACCGAATCTGCAGAACATCCCGGTGCGCACGGAACAGGGCCGCGAGATCCGCCGCGCGTTCATTCCGGCGGAGGGCTGGGTGCTGACGGACGCGGACTACAGCCAGATCGAGCTGCGCATCCTTGCGCACCTGAGCGGGGACGAGGCCATGACGGACGCTTTCCGACGCGGGCAGGACATCCACGCCCGTACGGCGGCGGAAGTATACGGCGTGCCGCTGGAGGATGTGACACCCGCCATGCGCCGCTCCGCGAAGGCCGTCAATTTCGGGCTGGTATACGGCATCAGCGAGTTCGGCCTGGCGCGCAACCTGGGCATCGGACGCTGGGAAGCGCATGATTTTATCGCGCGGTATTTTGAAAAATATCCGGGCGTGCACCGGTATATGGAGGAATCCGTCGCGAAGGGCTACCGGGACGGATATACGGAAACCGTGCTCGGACGCAGGCGTCCGCTGCCGGAGCTGAAATCCCCGAACGGCAATATGCGCTCCTTCGGGGAGCGGGTGGCGATGAACGCGCCCGTACAGGGAAGCGCGGCGGATATCATCAAGCTGGCCATGGTGCGGGTGCACGGGGAACTGAAGCAGCGCGCTTTCCGCTCCCGCCTGATCCTGCAGGTGCACGACGAGTTGCTCATCGAGGGGCCGAGGGAGGAAGCGGAGGAGGTATCCGCGCTTCTGAAGGAATGCATGGAGGGCGCGTGGCGCCTCAGCGTGCCGCTGAGCGTGGAAATCCATACGGGTGAAAGCTGGTTTGAAACCAAATGAGGTTTATTCTGGGCCTGACCGGAGGCATCGCCTCCGGAAAAACCAATCTGACCGACGCGCTGCGCGCGCACGGCGCCCGCGTGGCGGACGCGGATGAGATCTCCCGCGCCCTGACCGCGCCGGGCGGAGAAGCGCTGCCCGCCATCCGGGAAGTGTTCGGGGACGCGGTGTTTCACGGTGATGAGCTGGACCGGCGCGCGCTCGGACAGGCCGTGTTTTCGGATGAGGATGCCCGGCGAAAGCTGGAGGCGATCCTGCACCCGATGGTGCTTGACGCCATGCGCGCGCAGAGCCGCGGCGGCGGGATCACCGTGTGGTGCGTGCCGCTGCTGTTTGAAACGGGCATGGACCGCTTCTGCGATGAGGTGTGGTGCGCATACGTGCCCAAAGCCGTTCAGCTGGAGCGGCTCATGAAACGCAGCGCCCTGACAAGGAAGGAAGCCGCGGCGCGGATCGCTTCGCAGCTGCCGAACGCGGAACGCAGGCGCCGCGCGGACCGGGTGATTTCCACCGCGGGCACACGGGAGGAGAGCGCGGCAGAAATCATCCGTCTGTATGATGAACTGCGGACCCGCCTGGCCGCGGGAGAAGGAGAGCAAGATGCCGGAAAGGAATGAGTTTTCCGGGCAGTCCCGGCAGGATACGTACTCCGCGTCTTTCCCGGAGCGGGATCCCGCCGCGCAGCCCCGGCCCCGCGCGCGCACGTACCGCAGCGCGGGAAGGCGCGCCGGCGCGCAGGGCACGGTGAATCCCGATCTGTTTTCCGCCCCGCGGGTGGAGGAAAAAGAGGAAAAGCACGGCGGAGCGGCGCGGGAAAAGAGAAATCGCCGCAGCCTGCTGCCCCTTCTTATCCCGCTGGCGCTGCTGATCCTCTGCGCGGCGCTCGGCCTGCGGCTGCAGGATGAAAGGAAGCGCGCCGCCGCGGCGCAGGAGCAGCTGACGCAGCTGCGTGAGGAGCGGGCGGAGCGGGAAGCGGCGTACCGGGCGAAGGTGGATGAACACCGGCCCAAATACCGCCAGCTGATCGAGCGGTATGCGGCGGAATACGACCTGAATCCCGCTTTCGTGGCCGCGATCATCTATCGGGAAAGCAGCTATGACCCATCGGCGGTAAGCAGTGCCGGGGCGAAGGGGCTGATGCAGTTCCTGCCGTCCACGTTCGAATGGGTGGCGCCCAAGTGCGGCGTCACAGGCGGCGATTCCGCGCTGTTCGAGCCGGAAAACGCCGTCAAAATGGGATGCTATCTGCTGCGGTACATCATCCGCACGATGGACAGCGACGACCCGATCCTGATCGCCTGCGCCTATCACGCGGGTTGGGGAAACGCGGCCGCCTGGGTGCAGAAGTATTCCTCCGACGGCGTACACCTTACCCTGGACGAAATCCCGAAAGACGATACCAAGACCTATGCGAGGAGGGTGACGGAATCCTATGCGATCTATCTGCAGCATTACTGGCAGGAGCCTGGCGCTGATCACGGCACTGCTGGTGCTGCTCTGTCCCGCGGCGCAGGCACAGAGCTATGACATGTTTACGGTCGGGATCATTTCCGTCCGTACGCAGTATATGAATCCGCTCTACGTGGAGGAGCGGGAATTCAAGGCCGTCAATGCCCTGATCTATGAAAGCCTCGTCGCGCTGGACGATGATTATATGCCGCAGGGCTGCCTTGCGGAAAGCTGGGAGCGGAGCAACGACGCGAAAACCTGGACCTTTCACCTGCGCTCCGGCATCACCTTTCACAACGGCAAGCCCCTGACCGCGAACGATGTGAAGGCGACCGCGGAGGAGATCCTGCGCCTTGCGGAACTGGGCGAGGGGCAGTTTGCCACACTGCAGTACATCGTCAAATCCGTGAAGGCCAACGACGGACTCACCTTCACCGTCACCACTTCCCGTCCCTACTACGGTCTGCTGTACGCGATGACCTTTCCCGTGCTGCCGGCGGACGAAGTGCAGTATTCCAATCCGTCCGGCACCGGACCCTACGCGCTGGAGGGCTTTTCCCCGGGGGATTATATCTACCTGAGCGCGAACCGGAACTGGTGGAAGGCGCCGCCGAAAATCAGCCAGATCAATGTGGTGCTTTACGCCGCCAACAAGGATCTGATCAATGCCTACGAATACAACCGCATCGACGCGGCCGTCACGCGTTCCGCTTCCGCGTCGCAGTATTCGCGCTCCGCGACCAGCCTGACCGTCAATTACCGCACCATGCAGCTGGAAACGCTGATGATCAACCGCTCCTCCTTCCCGCTCAATTCGGAGGTGGTACGCAGGGCGCTGCGGTATGCCGTCAATCCGGACCTGCTGCAGACAAACGCGTACCAGGGCATGGCGGACCGGACGGACACCCCGATTCCGCAGGGCACGTGGATGTATCACGGAAACGACGCCGCCTATGAATACTCGCCGGAAAAGGCCCGCCGCCTGCTGGAGGACGACGGCTGGTTCGATATGGACGGGGACGGGGAACTGAACAAGGTGATCGACGGCAAGGTGCGCAATCTGCATGTGCAGCTGTATGTGTACGAGGAGCAGGACAATTCCGTGCGCGTGGAGGCGGCCACCATGATCGCTTCCATGCTGGAAGCCGTCGGCTTCGGCGTGAAGGTATCCACCATGACCTTCCAGGACGCGGCGGACCGCCTGAAGAGCGGCAATTACGACCTGTGCCTCGCCGCCTTTCAGATGGACCCGGTGCCCGATCCCGGTTTCATGCTCATGCGGAACAACACCGGCAATTACAGCCGCTATTCCTCCCAGCAGATGGACAAGCTGTTTTCGGAATTTCGTTCTTCCGCGGATTTCGCGTCCTTCCGCGGCAAGCTGTATGAGATCCAGGACCTGTTTGCACAGGACTGTCCGTTCGTGTGCCTGTACTACCGCACCGGCACCATTATGACCCGCAAAATGTTCACCACCGCGCGCGATATCCGTGAGCCGGATCTGTTCCGCGGCATCGAAACCTACGGTTACTGATTTTCAGTCAGGGAAAGGGGAAAAGAACATGAAATGCCAGTACTGCAACTGCACGGAGAGCCGTGTGCTGGATTCGCGGCCCGCGGACGACGGAAACTCCATCCGGCGCAGGCGCGTGTGCGCCAACTGCGGCAAACGCTTCACCACCTATGAAAAAATCGAGATGCAGCAGATCCTGGTCATCAAGAAGGATCAGTCCCGCGAGCTGTTCGATCCGCGCAAGGTGCGGCAGGGCATCATCGCGGCCTGCCACAAGCGTCCGGTTTCCGCGGCGGATATCGAAAAGCTGGTGACGGAGGTGGAGCAGCTGGCCGCGAACTCCCTGCAGGAGGAGATCACCACCCGGCGCATCGGGGAAATGGTGATGGACGGACTGCGCAGGCTGGACGAGGTGGCGTATATCCGTTTTGCTTCCGTATACCGGCAGTTTACGGATATCCCGTCCTTTATGAACGAGCTGAAAAAGCTGATCAGCGATAAACAGGAGGCCAACTGATGCCCTCATTTGTGGACAGAGCGCCCATCACCGCCCGGGCGGGGAACGGCGGAAACGGGTGCGTATCCTTTCATCGGGAAAAATTCGTGCAGAACGGCGGACCGGACGGCGGGGACGGCGGCCGCGGCGGGGATGTGGTGCTGCTCGCGGACGCGAACATGCACACCCTGCTTGATTTCCGCTTCCGGGCGAAGTACGCCGCGGAAAACGGCCAGGACGGCGCGAGCGGGCGCAGACTCGGAAAAAGCGGCGGGGAGCTGGTCATCAAGGTGCCGGTCGGCACCGTGGTGCGGGAAAAGGAAAGCGGCGCGGTGGTGGCGGATATGTATGAAAACGGCCGCCGCAAGGTGCTGCTCCGGGGCGGCCGGGGCGGATGGGGCAACAGCCATTTCGCCACGCCCACGCGCCAGGCGCCGAATTTCGCCAAGCCCGGCGGGAAATGCGCCCCGCGCGAGTTTATCCTGGAACTGAAAACCATCGCGGACGTGGGCCTGGTCGGGTTTCCGAACGTGGGCAAATCCACCCTGCTTTCCCGCGTGACGGCCGCGAAACCGAAAATCGCGGACTATCATTTCACCACGCTGACCCCGAACCTGGGCATCTGCTCCCACCGCGGCACGGATTTTGTGCTGGCGGATATACCCGGCATCGTGGAGGGCGCCAGCGAGGGCGTCGGGCTGGGGCTTGATTTTCTGCGTCACGTGGAGCGCACCCGCCTGCTGGTGCACGTGATCGACGCCAGCGGCATCGAGGGCCGCATCCCTACCGAGGACTGGGAAACGCTGAACCGGGAAATGGAGAAATACGGAAATCTTTCCCAAAAACCACAGATCATCGCCGCCAACAAATGCGATCTTCCGGACGCGGAGGAGGGGCTGCGCATGCTGCGGGAAACGATCGAAGGAGCCGAAATCTATCCCATCAGCGCCGCGACGGGACAGGGCATCGACCGGCTGCTGGACGCGGTCACGAACGCGCTTGCCTCCCTGCCGCAAAGCGAGCCCTTCGCGGAGGAGGAACTGCTGCCGGATGCGCTCGCCGGCCGCAGCGGCTATGAGGTCACGGTGGAAGACGGGGTGTTTGTCGTTTCCGGCCCCGGCGCCGAGCAGCTGATCAACAGTGTGAATTTCGACGACGAGGAAAGCGTGGCCTGGTTCCACCGCACCATGCGCCGCGCCGGCATCATCGATTCGCTGCGCGAACTCGGCGCGAAGGACGGCAGCACCGTCAGCATGGACGGAATGGAGTTTGACTTTATCGATTAGCGGAATCTCTTCGGCCCGTCAGAGCGGGACGTCGGAGCGTTTCCGAAAGGAGAAAAAATATGCTTGCGATCACATCCAAACAGCGCGCGTATCTTCGCGCCATGAACAATGTCCTGGAGCCGACGCTGTATATCGGCAAGGAGAACATCACCCCGAATACGGTGACGGAAGCGGACCTGCTGCTGGAAGCGCGGGAAATCATCAAATGCGCCGTACAGCGCGGCGCGCAGATCACCGCGCGGGAAGCCTGCGAAACCCTGGCGGAGGAGCTTGACGCCGCGCCTGTGCAGTGCATCGGGAACCGGTTCTGCCTGTACCGCCCGAAGCGCAAAAGCGATCCCGTGATTCAGCTGCCCCGATAAACCGGAGAACGCTGCCTGTTCCGTCCCCCGCGCGTCAAAGCTGTCATCGGGTATTCCGAAGCGGAAGAGCGCACTTTATGACCTTTGCCGCAGCTTTCCGCGCCGGGATATCGCCGGGCAGAGCGGGGCGCTTTCTTTATCCGTACTGAAGGGGTTCGTATCCCGGACGGCGTACGAAGCGATCGGCGGCGGGGCATACGTCAACCGGATCTGTGTGACGATCCGGCAGAAGTGACCCGCCTGTCTTTATACATTCTTTATGCCCGCGGCAGAAACGCTGATGCCGTTTTTATCTTTTTTGCCTTATCATTTTTTCGTCCCGGAAAGGAAGGAGGAACAGAATGCGGGGTTTCGGCAATTTTCGTCTGACGGCGTTTCAGATCATCGCGTTCGGGTTCATCGCGCTGATCCTTTTGGGCGCGCTGCTGCTTTCCCTGCCCCTTTCCAGCCGCGCTGCGGGCGGAACGGGATTTCTGGACTGCCTTTTTACCGCCACCTCCGCCGTGTGCGTAACGGGGCTGGTGGTGCGGGATACCGCGTCTTACTGGTCCCCGTTCGGGCAGGCCGTGATCCTGGTCCTGATCCAGATCGGCGGCATGGGCATCGTGACCGCCGCCGTATCGCTTGCCTTTCTGTCCGGCCGGAAAATCGGGCTGATGCAGCGCACCGTGATGCAGGAATCCATTTCCGCGCCGCAGGTGGGCGGCATCGTGCGCCTGACCCGCTTCATGATCCTCGGGGCGTTTGCCGCGGAGGCGGCCGGGGCATTGCTGCTGCTGCCCGCCATGATCGGGGCTTTCGGGGTCCCGAAGGGCATCTGGTACGCCGTTTTTCATTCCGTATCCGCCTTCTGCAACGCGGGCTTTGACCTGATGGGCGCGCGGGAACCGTTTTCTTCGCTGACAGCCTTCCGTCAGAGCGTGCCGGTCAATCTTACGGTGATGCTGCTCATCACGGCAGGCGGCATCGGTTTTCTGGTGTGGGACGACATCCGGACGCACAAATTCCGCTGGAGCGCGTACCGGCTGCACAGCAAAACGGTGCTGCTCACGTCGCTGATCCTGGTTGCCGTGCCCGCGCTGTGGTTCTTCTTTTTCGAACTGCGGGAGCTCGCGCCGGGGGAGCGTGTTCTGCCGGCGCTGTTCCAGTCGGTCACGCTGCGCACGGCGGGCTTCAATACGGTGGATTTCGGCCATATCAGCGAGTCGGGCCGGGCGATGATGATTTTCTGGATGCTGGTGGGCGGCTCGCCGGGTTCCACGGCGGGCGGCATGAAAACCACCACGGTGGCCGTTCTCTTTGTGACCGCGCTGACGGTGTTCCGCCGCAGGGAGCAGGTGCATATGCTCGGCCGCAGGATCGGGGACGACGCGGTGCGCAGCGCGGTCGCGATCCTGCTGATGTACGCCGTGCTGTTTCTGGTCAGTGGGGCGGCGATCAGCCGGATCGAGCGCCTGCCGCTGCTAACCTGCCTGTTTGAGACGGCTTCTGCGCTGGGAACGGTAGGCCTGACGCTGGGCATTACGGGCAGCCTTTCCCCGGTGTCCCGGGTGATCCTGATCGTGCTGATGTATCTGGGCAGGGTCGGCGGGCTGACGCTGATCTACGCCGCGCAATCGGGCAGAAAAGTATCGAAAAACACGCTGCCGCTGGAAAAAATCACGGTCGGCTAAAGGAGGAAGCATATGAAATCGGTTCTGGTCATCGGCCTCGGGCGCTTTGGAAAGCATATCGTGGAAAAGCTGGTCGAGCTGCATCATCAGGTGATGGCGGTGGATAAGGACGAGGAGCGGGTGAACGCGGTCCTGCCGCTCGCGACGGACGCGCAGATCGGCGACGCCGCCAGCAAAACCTTTCTGCGCACCCTGGGGGTGGATAATTTCGACGTTTGCTTCGTCGCCATCGGCGATGATTTTCAAAGCTCGCTGATCGCGACCTCCTACCTGAAGGAACTGGGGGCGAAGAGAGTCATTTCCCGCGCTTCCCGGGAAGTGCAGCGGCAGTTCCTGCTTCACAACGGCGCGGACGAGGTGGTCTATCCCGAAAAGCAGCTGGCGGTGTGGAGCGCCCTCCGGTTCACCAGCGACCATGTGCTGGATTATATCGCGCTGGATGAGGAATACGCCATTTACGATCTTTCCGTCCCGGCCGAATGGAACGGCAAAACGGTGGGCGCACTGGATATCCGGAAGAAGTATGACCTGAACCTGCTTGCCGTGCGGGAAGACGGCAAACCCAGTGTGGCGGTGAACGGCGAAACCCAGCTGAAGGAGGGGCAGACCATCCTGGTGCTGGGCAAATGGAAGGACGTTCAGAAATGCTTCCGGATATAACGGAGATTTCCGCGGGGAAGTGATCTGCCGTGGAAGACGCGCTGC
>CADBNX010000334.1 GCA_902796115.1 uncultured Eubacteriales bacterium | reverse complement strand
GAGGGCTGCGTCGGCATTGAGGATTTCGCGAAGCTGCAGTTCCGCGTGGCGCGCGTGGTTTCCTGTGAGAAGGTCAAAAAGAGCGAGAAGCTGCTGAAATTCGATCTGGACCTCGGCAGCGAGCACCGCACGGTGCTCTCCGGCATCGCGAAGTACTACGAGCCGGAAGAGCTGATCGGCAAAAACCTGATCCTGTTCAGCAACCTCGCGCCGCGCAAAATGATGGGGATCGAAAGTCAGGGCATGCTGCTTTCTGCCTTCTGCGAAAACGCAGACGGCGGGGAAACGCTTCGCGTACTGACTGTCGACAGCTGCATGCCGGCCGGTTCCGAAGTCGGCTGATCGGAAAACAAAATCAAAAAAAGGGGCTGCGCCGGAGGAGCTTTTCTCCGGGCAGCCCGTTCCGCGCCTGAAGGCAGGGGCGGAGAACAAAGGAGGAAAATGAAATGGACGGAGCAAAAAAACTGTCGCGGGGCAAGGTATGGTGCTTTGCCATAGGCCAGTTCGGCTGGTCGGTGCTCAGCGCGCTGATCTCCAGCTTTCTGGTGAGCTATTATCAGCCGGATCAGGCGACGCAGGCTGCGGGACAGCCGATCTTCATCCCGCAGGGGCTGGTCATTTTCGGGGTGCTGACCATCCTGGGCGCCATTACCTGGTTCGGGCGCATTTTCGATGCCGTGACCGATCCGTGGATCGCGGCCCGATCCGACCGCTGCCGCAGCAGGGCCGGACGGCGCATTCCCTTCATGCGGGCGGCGGCGATCCCCTTCGCGGTCGTGACAGTGCTCACCTTCTGGTCCCCGGTGAGGGGCGAAAGCTGGATCAATGCGGCGTTTCTCTTTGTGATGCTCACCCTGTTCTATCTGTTCTTGACCATGTACTGCACGCCGTATAACGCGCTGATCCCGGAGCTGGGCACGGATCAGAAAACGCGCATGGCGATTTCGACCGCGATTTCCTTCACCTTCATCGCCGGTATGGCGCTGGCCTATATGGCTCCGGTCATCTGGGGCGTACTGGAAGGGATGCTCGGGGACCGGGTCACGGCCATCCGCGTCACCTTTACCGGTATGAGCCTGATCGGTCTCGTGTGTATGTTCGTGCCGGTTTTCACCATCCGCGAAAAGGACTATGTGACGGCGCAGCCCTCCGAATCCACCGCGATGAAATCGCTTGCCGCCACCTTCCGCAACCGGGATTTCCGTATTTTTGTCGCGTCTGATATCGTGTACTTCCTGGGCATCACGATGTTCCAGAACGCCATGCTCTATTTTGTCACTTCCCTGCTGAAGCTGGAAGAGGGCATGTCCACGGTGTATTTTGTGGGCATGACGGCGCTCAGCGTGCTCTTCTATCCGCTGGTGAGCAAGCTGACCCCCAAATTCGGCAAGAAAAAGCTGATTCTGATCGCGTTCGGCATTTTCACGCTCGCGTTTGCCTATACGGCGACGCTCGGCGTGCTGCTGCCCGTCGACGCGACCGTGCAGGGATACATCCTGTGCGTGCTCGCGGCGCCGGCCATGGCCATTTTCGGCATCCTGCCGCAGGCGGTGGTGGCGGATATCGCCCAGAGCGATGAGATCACCACGGGAGAAAACCGCAGCGGCATGTTTTACGCGGCGCGCACCTTCTCCATGAAAATGGGCCAGGCGGTTGCCATGCTGCTGGTCACTTCTCTGGGCACCATCCGGCAGGAAACGGGCCTCGGCTATCGCATCATCGCCATCGCCGCGGCCTGTGTGTGCGTGCTGGGCGGCATCCTGTTCATGATGTACAACGAAAAGAAGGTTTACCGCACGATTCTGAAACAGTAATGAGGGAAATATGGATCAGGAGCTTTTCAGCGCGGACGGCCTGGTAAAAAGCGGGCGTTACGCGGAAGTGATGAATGAAACGGTGCTTCCGTATCTGGAAGCGCGGGAGGAAAAACGGTATCTGGACGGGGTGGGCGGCCTGCCGCTGTACACCTGCCGTTTCCGGGCCGAAAACGCGCGCGGCACGGTTTTGATCGTGCACGGGTTCACCGAGAACGCGTTCAAATTTTCGGAGCTGATTTATTCCCTGCTGCAGAATCATTACAGCGTATGCGCCTGGGATCAGCGCGGGCACGGACGCTCCGGCAGGGAAGCGGCCGTGAGGGAAGAAAACTCCCTGGTTCATGTGAACTGTTTCCGTGATTATGAAAAAGACATGGAAACCGTGTGCGATGCTCTTTTGAAGGATATGCCCGGTCCCCATGCGGTGTTCTGCCATTCGATGGGCGGCGCGGTGACGGGGCTGTTTATGGAAGACCATCCCGGGGTGTTTGACCGGGCTGTGTTCTGCGCGCCCATGATCGCGCCCAACCGCAGCGGCATTCCGCTGTTTGCCGGAAAGCTGATCTGCCGCGGCGCGGAACTGCTTGG
>CADBNX010000333.1 GCA_902796115.1 uncultured Eubacteriales bacterium | reverse complement strand
GGAAAGCGCTATCTTGCCACCTGGCGGCAGGTGGGCAGTCTGCCGCTGAAGCTTTGCCAGCTCACCCCGATGGAAACGCTGGACCGGCAGTGGCACGCGTACCGCATGACGACCATTATCGGCTATTCCGTCGTGATGCTCCTGCTGGCGCTGATGATCATCGTGACGGCATATTTCATCCGCAGACCCATCCGCCGGATGGACCGGGCGATGCGCCGCATCGAGGAGGGGGATTTTTCCACCCGCATCGAACCGACCTGGAGCACGGAATTCCAGCAGATGTTCGACCAGTTCAACCGGATGTGTGAGCATACCCAGCGCTATATCCGGCAGGAGTATGAGCTGCGCCTGCTGCACTCGCGCGCGGAGCTGAAGCAGCTGCAGTACCAGATCAGCCCGCATTTCCTGTACAACACCTATTTCACCCTGCGCGCCATGCTGATGGACGAGGAATACGAGCAGGCGGAGCAGCTGGCGCTTTTGATGGGCAATTACCTGCGCTACATCACGGATCAGAACCGGGAATACGCCACGCTTGGCGAGGAAATCGAACACGCGGAAGCGTACATGCGCATTCAGCAGATCCGCTTCGGCGGCCGGGTCCAGGCGGAGTTCGCGCCCTGTCCGGAGAAGGAAAAGCAGATGCAGGTACCCAAGATCCTGCTCCAGCCTCTGATTGAAAACGCGTTTGAGCACGGCGTCAGGCACCGGCCGGGGAAGGGCATGATCCGGGTAAGCTTTGCCGCGTCCGAGGCGGAAATCCGCATCCGCGTGGAAGACAGCGGACAGGACACGCCGGATGAAACCATCCGGAAGGTGCGCAGATGGCTGGAAACGGATGAGAGCCCGGAGGGGGAAAGCGTGGCGCTGCTCAATATCAGCCGCCGCCTGCGCGCGGCCTGTCCCGAGGGCAGCGGGCTTACGGTATCCCGTTCGGAGCTTGGCGGATTCTGTTCCGAAATCACCATCAGAAAGGAAAAACCCGATGTTCCGCATGATGATCGTGGATGACGAGGAAAAAATCGTCAATTCCCTGTACGGATACCTGAGCGAGTGCTTTGATCTGGAAATCTACCGTGCGCTTTCCGGCGAGGAAGCGGACGCGCTGATCCACCGGATGCGCTTTGACATCATCCTGTCGGATATATCGATGCCGGGCCTGAGCGGGCTGGACCTGCTGGACCGTGCCAAACGGCTGTGGCCGGCGTGCTTTTTCATCCTGCTGACGGCTTACAATCAGTTTGACTTTGCCTACCGGGCACTGAAATACGAGCGTGTGGATTATATCCTGAAAATCGAAAGCTACGATCTGATCCGGGATACGGTGGCGGAAAAGATCCGCGTGCTGGAGGAGGAGCGGCGCCTGGTCCGGCTGCCGGAGGCGGCGGAGGATCCGCAGGCGCTGTATACGGAGCTGACCCGGTATTTTCTCAAGCGGATCATCGTGCGGGGCACCCCGCTTCCGGACGATCGCGATCTGGAGGAGCTGCACCTCCCGCTGCGCCTGCACGCCCCCGCGCTGCTTGTGATCGGAACCGCGAACGCTTCCCTGCGCGAGCGGGATCAGCTGATGCGCTCCGCCCAGGAATACCTGACAAGATCGCTCTCCCCCTGGGGGCTCGCGGTCCTCTTTTACCCGTCCGCGGGACGCTGCGTATGGGCGGTGCAGCAGAAAGAGGATAACGCGAAATACACGCCGCAGGAGGCGGCGCTGTTTGTGCGGGAAACCTTCGGCGCGCTGTTTCAGATGCAGGAAGAAAAGAGGCACGCATCCCTGGCGCTGGTATGCTGCGGTGCGTTTGCCCCGTGGAACGCCCTGCACGCGCTGTATCAGCGCGCCCTGGTGGCGCTGGAGGGCGTACGGGAGGAGGGCGGCATGGTGATGCTGCCCACGGAGGAAGCGGCGAAGGCGCGGCCGCCGCGTTTTCCGACGCTGGACGAGGTGAACATGCTCTGGGAACTGCTTCGGCGCGGACAGAAGGAAGCCTTTCTCAAGGCCCTGTCGGAAGGGCTTGCCGCCATGCGCACGGCGGAAGCGCCCCCCGCTTCCGCCCGCGCGGCGCTGTCACTGCTGTTTTCGGAGGCGCTGAACCTGTACGGCATGCCCGAAACGGAGGAAAGCCGCCTGATCCGGGCGTCCGATTCCTATGCTACGGGAGAGGAATGGGCAAAGGCCTCGCTCAGTGCCGCGGAACGGCTGTTTGAGCAAAGAAAAAACGCCCGGCAGGATACGGACACCTGGCTGATCCGCCGGATCGAGGAATACCTGGAAGCGCATTTCGCGGAGGATGTCACCCTGAGCACGCTGGCGGAAACGGCGCACTACAACCCTTCCTATCTGTCCAGGTTCTATAAGCAGCACACCGGCAAAAACCTGATGGGCAGGCTCAATGAGGTGCGCATCGACCATGCAAAGCGCCTGCTGGCAGATACCGGTATGAAAAGCGGGGAAATCGCGGAACAGTGCGGATTCTGTTCCACCAAATATTTCAACCAGGCGTTCAAAAAGGCGACCGGGCAGACCCCGGGAGAATTCCGGGAAGGAACGGGGATGAGGGAGCGGCGGTCATTGAAAAGTGAAGAGTGAAAAGTGAAAGGTTTCAGTTTGTTCTATGCTTTGAGTTCTTTTCACGCTTCTCTCCGCGCCTTACCGTGCTCCTGATGCATCGCAAAGCGGGACGGATGGGGCTGGTTTTCCAAACAGATTTCATGCAGGTCCTATTCCCTATTGCCTATTCCCTTCTCCCCGGACGCAGTCTCTGTATCCTTCCCGGCGGCCGGTTTTCAGCCGAGCTTCCAGAGGATTGCGCGGATCACGGATTCACGCCCGAGGTTTTCGTAATACACGGTCAGAAGGGAATGATCCCGCAGTTCGACGGTGCACGGATAGCCCAGATCCGCGCTCCTTCCGTCCCCATACAGCGGAAGGCCCGTTTCCCAGGTGCGTCCCAGATCCCGGCTCAGCATCACGCGCACGCCGTAGGGCGGCTGCCTGTGCCCGTAGCTTGAGATCAGGATCCCGGAGGAGTGCAGCAGCAGGTGGGGCGGGGAACCGCCCTGCTCCGGCAGCAGCGGAACGGGCGCTGAGAAGCTGTGTCCGCCGTCCGCGGATTCGCTCTGATACACCGTAAAGAAGCTGCGCCCCTCATGCGTGCCCTGCACACGGATATGCACCAGCAGCCTTCCGTCCGGCAGTTCGGCCGCGTGCGGCTCGCACATCAGAAGGTCGGGAGAAATGACCGGCACGGAACCGAGCTTTTCGGGCGCTTCCTCTTCCGGGTTTTCGGAAGAAAGCCGATAGCACGCGATGGTGGCCCTGCCCGGCTCGTGGCTGTCGTCGCTGCTGTGGTACCGGCCCACATACAGCACGCTGCCGTCTTTCGTTGCGCACGGCCCGTGGGGGGAGGAAACCGGCACCCGGAAGACGGGGCCGAAGGTGACGCCGCCGTCCCGGCTGAGGCGGCAGGTTGATCCCAGATACTTCTCCTCCGCGCCGCCCGCTTCTTCCACAGCGGCAAGATAGCTTTCGGAGAGCGCGCGCAGGGCGGGGGAGCGGGGATCACCCGGGCGGCCGTTCCAATTGCGCTGCGCCTGAACGGAGTTGTTGAAAGAGGTGACCAGCACCTTCCCTCCGCCAAGCTCCGCGATGCCGCAGTCGCGGTCATCCAGCGGGGTGTCAAACAGCACCGCGGGCAGGGTCCAGCTTTCCCCCTCGTCCCGGCTGTAACAAATGACGCCTTTTCCGAAGGGGCAGATGTGCCCGAGCCGGAAACCGGAGGCGACCATGGCCAGGCCGCCGTCCGGCAGGCGGGTCACGGACGGCCAGCCGAAATAGCGGAACAGGCTGTCCGGATTGGAACAGATGGTTCTGATCCCGGAAACCGTGATTGTTGTCATGGAAAATCCCCTTTCAGGAAGAGAATGGAGATTTATACCCTGTCCTGTCCGCACCAGGTGAGCGGCAGCGGCAGCAGCGCAGAGACGAGCGCGCTGCTGACGGGTGCGACGGTGCAGGGCGCCTGCGGCCCGAACACGAAGCGGGTGGCTTCCAGCGCGTTCAGCGTCAGGTCGCTCTTCGCGCCGGTTTCCTCGCAGCGTGCTTTTCCGCCCTCCGCGAGAAAGCGCAGCGTGGGGCCGTTCTGAATGCCCAGCACGAACTCGCCGTCCGGCACTTCCTTCCGCTCGTTCTGCACGCGGCAGAGCGCGTTCGCGATGCCGGCCCAGTTGATGATCTTGAACTGCGACGGGGAATCGATGCTCAGGCTCTGGCAGATTCTGCTCAGCCGGCGGACGGCTTCCAGGTTCCAGGGCGGCAGGCTGAAGGTGAGCGAGGGAACGCCCATCTGCCGGATCCAGCAGATCACGGTCCGCTCCATGATTTCCGCGTCCCGGGCGATGATCTCCTCTGCCCGGCATCCGTCCGCGGAAGCGCACAGGCAGCCCACCAGCGTGTCTGCGTCATAGACCGCGAAGGGGCGGGCCTGCCACGCGATCAGGGTGCGGTAAAAGCCGTCGGCATCGCCCCGGTCGCAGTAAAAGGGCGCCCGGGTCTGGATGCGCTGCGCGGCGGCGAGCGTTTCCTTATCCTCTTTTTCGATGGGAACAAAACGCAGGGGATCCGTTTCGATCTGCTTGATATTGGCTTTTCCGACGTTCATGCGGTATACGCTGCCCGCGATTTCAAAGCCGAAACGATTGTAGCGCTGCCGGAATCCGCCCAGGCGGGAGGCGTCCGCGCCGATGCGGCCGAGCTCCTCCATGGCTCTGTTCAGCAGCCGGTGGGCGTAGCCCCGGCCCTCGTAACGGTATTTTGTGGCCACATTGCCGGTGGTGGAAAAAAGGAACCTTTCGCCGGCGATCACCACCGGCAGCGGATACACACCCAGCATGGATACGATCCGTCCGTCCACCTTGACGGCGAAATGCCTGCCCATGTGCTCGTCGTCCGGCACGCACATGCGGGGCAGCGCCGTTTCAAAACGGTGCGGCCGGTCGCGCTGGCTGAATACCAGATCCAGGGAATCGATCGCCTGTTCATAATCCGCGCCTGTGAGACGAACCACTTCTTCCATATGTATCTCTCCTTTCCGGCTGCCTGAAAAAAACGACGGCCTGATCAGACAGCCTCCGGCATTCCGGCCGGCACATCTCTTCTTATGCAGGGCTATTCTATCATCAAACACCGGAAATGACAAGCAGGCTACAAGCTCTGTTTGTACTGTCCCGGGGTGCAGCCCATCACGCTGCGGAATACTTTGGTGAAATAACTCACGTCGGTGAAGCCGACGAGCGGCGCGGTTTCGGTGGAGCTTCTGCCCTCCGCCAGGAGCTGCGCCGCTTTTTCCATGCGCAGCTGCGTGATGTATTCGCGGAAACCCATGCCGCTCGCGGAACGCACGACGCGGCTCACCTGCTTGGC
>CADBNX010000332.1 GCA_902796115.1 uncultured Eubacteriales bacterium | reverse complement strand
GTACCCCCCGCATGCCCCCCGGCGCAAGGCCCAGGCCCTTCGGAAAGCCAGGACGAGATTCGCAGGCGAATCTCGAAACTGTTTTCCCCGTGCCTGTGCCTTGCGTCAAGGTATGAAAATCGCGGTGCGATTTTCCATCATTCAACGGCAAAGCGGCTGAAAGATGATGATCTGAAGAGGGTGTTCCCCCTCTGCACTCCCCTTGCATACCATGCTTTAGTGGTGTTACACTCATGCTTTAGGACTATGCTCACAGCGTATTGCCCTGCCTTCCCCGTGAACAGTAACCATTATACGGGAATAAGCCAAAAGATTCAAGGCGGTTTCTTGACAAAGCCGCACCGCTTCATTACAATGAAATTGAAGAAACGGCGCTGCCGCGCGGAATGCGCCGGCGGAAAGGAGAACAGGCATGTACCGTATGCTTTTTCCGGGTGGACGGGAATGGGCGCTTACGCTGAGTTATGACGATGGGGTATCCACGGATATCCGGCTGATCGGGATCATGAAAGACCATGGCATCAGGGGCACCTTCAACCTGAACGGAGGCCTGATGCACGGACGGCCCCGGACGGAGGGCAGCCATATCACCCGGCTGACGCCCGACGAGGTAAGGGAAGTATACCGGGGAATGGAGATCGCCTGCCACGGCTATACCCATCCCTTCATGGAGCAGGTACCGTCCGACGTGCTCGTGGGAGAAACCGTGCTGGACCGCATGGCGCTGGAAAAGATCACCGGCGCGCCCGTGCGCGGAATGGCCTATCCCTACGGCACCAACATCCCGGAGGTGCGCGAAAGGCTGAAGGCGCTGGGCATCGTATACTCCCGCACGACGGTATCCACCGAAAAATTCGACCTTCCGGAGGATTTCCTCGCCTGGCACGCCACCTGCCATCACAGGAACGCGCGTCTTCCCGAACTGTGCGACGCCTTCCTCGGCGCCGCTTCCAGGCGTCCCCGCCTGTTCTACCTGTGGGGGCACAGCTACGAATTTGACGACGCGGACAACTGGGACGTGATCGAGCGCTTCTGTGACAGGATGGGCGGAAAACAGGAGATCTGGTACGCGACGAATATGGAAATATACCATTACATCTCCGCGTACCGCGCGCTGGTTTCCACCTTGACCGGGGACGCGTTGTACAACCCGACGGATACGGACGTATTCCTGATGAACCGGAAGGAAGAAATCGTCCGCGTTCCCGCCGGAAGCACGCTGCGCACGGAGGAGTGACGATGGAAAAGAACAAAGGCACGCTTCCGGAGGAGATTTACTCCGGCACCTTTACCGGGGGCCACTGCCAGGGCATCGCGCTGGATACGAAGCGGGAATACATTTACTATTCCTTCACGACGGAGCTTGTCAAGACGGATCTGGAGGGCCGTCTGATCGGCACGGTGGGCGGCCTGCTCGGTCACCTGGGCTGCATCGATTTCTGCGACGGCGACGGCAGGCTCTACGGCTCGCTGGAGTACAAGCACGACGCGATCGGTCAGGGGATCCTGCGGAACCTGGGCAGCAGCGCCGAGGTGGAAGAGGGCTTCTACATCGCGGTTTTCGACGTGGACCGCATCACGAGGCCCGGCATGGACGCCGCGCGCGACGGCGTGATGAAAACCGTGTTCCTGCCCGAGGTGACCAATGATTACCTGTGGCAGGGAACGGTCCGCGGCAGACAGGTATCGCACAAATGGGGCTGCAGCGGCATTGACGGCACCGCGTTCGGCCCGATCCCCGGGGAGAAGGGCCGCGGGGAATACCTGTTCGTGGCGTACGGCGTTTACAGCGATCCGGAACGGGACGACAACGATTATCAGGTGCTGCTCTGCTATGACACGAAGGACTGGGCGCGATACGAAACCGTGCTCGACCAGAACGCCATGCACAAAAACGGGCCCGCGCGTCCGCTGCACAAGTTCTTCGTTTACACCGGAAACACGTCCTGGGGCGTGCAGAACCTGGAATACGACGCGTATTCCGGCAATTATCTCATGGCCGTTTATCCCGGGAAAAAGCCCGGGTTTGCGAACCTGCCCATGTACATCGTGGACGGCTCCGTGCCGCCGCGTACGGAAATCCTTTCGGGCAGCGATCCCGCCTGCACGGGCGAGGTGCTGACACTGCTCCCGTCAAAGCTCGGCGGAAAAACACCCGGTTTTTCCTGGCCGCATGGTTCCACCGGCCTGTATTCCCTGGGGGACGGGCGCTTTTACGTATCCCACCACGGCAGGACCCCGGCGGGTCACGATACCCATGTGCGCCTGACGGACTGGGCCGCGATCACCGCGGCGGAAATCAAATAAAGGAGAGGCTGTATATGAAAAAAACCGTTCTGATGGACGGCGCGGTCGGCACTTCCCTCTGGGCGAAGGCGGATGAACGCGGCATCAAAAAAGACCCCGTATGGACCTACAACATCACGCATCCGGAGCTTGTGACGGAACTGGCAAAAGAGTATGTCGACGCGGGCGCGAAACTGATCCTGGCCAATACCTTCGGCGCGAACGGGCCCGCCGTAAAGCGTTCCTCCTCCTTTGACGCGGCGGAAGTGGTGCGCGCCGGCGTCCGGCTCGTCCGGCAGGCAGTCGAAGGCAGCGACGCCGAAACCGTGCTCTCCGCGGGGCCGCTGACCATGCTGCTGGAACCCTACGGCGACCTGACCGAGGAGGAGGCGCACGAAATCTACCGTGCCATGCTCCGGGCCGGCATGGAAGAAGGCCCGGATCTGATCCTGCTGCAGACCTTTATGGACGTGGAAATGATGCGCGTCGCGGCGGAAGAAGCGAAAGCGTGCGGCGTACCCGTATTCTGCGCGATGACGTTTGAAAAAGTGGGCAAGACGATGATGGGCAATTCCGTACAGCAGATCATCGATACCCTCTCCCCCGTCGGCGTGGACGCGCTGGGCATGAACTGCTCCCTGGGGCCGGATCTGGCGCTGCCGATCATCCGCGAGTTTTCGGAAAAAACCACGCTTCCCCTGGTGTTCAAGCCCAACGCCGGCAAGCCGATCCTCTCCTCCTCCGGCGAAACGGCCGCCTATGACGCGGAAACATTCGTGAAGGACGTTATGCCCGCACTCGATTATGTCGATTATATCGGCGGATGCTGCGGCTGCGATCCCTCCTATATCCGCGCGCTGAAGGCCGCGATGGACGATATGGCGTGAAGCGCC
>CADBNX010000331.1 GCA_902796115.1 uncultured Eubacteriales bacterium | reverse complement strand
TGCGTGGCGGAATACGCGAAGGACCTGACCGGGCATTCGACGGACACGTATATGAACGCGCGGGACTGGTGCTGCGCGGAGAACGGGACGTTCGGGGTGGGGCTGATCGGGCTTGACAGCGCGCTTGTGGAGTTTGACCATATCCATCCGGACAAAACGGATTACGGGGAGCCGGGAGAGGGCAGCGCGATGTACGTGTACCTCGCGAACGACTGGCTGCAGATGCACGCCTGGGGCGGGGACGATATCAACTTCAGGTTCCGTTTCGCGATCACCTCCTACGCGTGCGGCGGGCAGAAGCCGGGCTATGAAGAGGCGGATCTTGCGGGAATGGCCGAGTGCTGCCGGCATCCGGTGCTCGCGCTGCCTGTTCCGGCAAAGAAAGGAACGCTGCCGGAGGAGGGAAGCTTTCTTGAAACCGCCGCAGGCGTCCGCCTTGCGGGGCTCAAGCGCGCGGAGGACGGCCGCGGGCTGATCGCGAGGCTCTATGCCGCGTACGGGGAAACCGCCCTTCCGGACGCGCTGCGCGGCGGACTGATCCGGACGGCGGAAGTCACCCGGAACACGCCGGATGAGCGGCAAGCGGAGGGGAGCGGACATTTTTCGGGCTATGCCGCGCTGCGCCTGAACGCGGGAGACACACTGCCGGCGGAAAGCCTGGCGCCGGAGGATCCCTTTGCGATCGGCAGCGGATACACCGGACTGCTGCGGCGCCTGCGAGGCGCGCGCGGGGAAAACCGCGGGCATATTTACCTGCTCTGGGGCGCGGTACAGTCGGAGGATCTGGCTTTTTACCGGGTCTACCGCGCGGAGGCTCCGGGCCTCGCGGGCGGGGAAGGCACCCTGATCGGGGAGGCGCAGCCGGAAAAATACATCGTGGGACGCTGGGTTGACGAGGGACTGAAGGACGACGCCGTGTACTATTACCGGGTGCGGGCCGTCGCAAAGGACGGCAGGGAAGGCCCGCTGTCCGAAGAAATCGCCGTGCATACGCTGCAGCCGTGAGGCATGCGGGACCGCATACCGAAGAAGGATGATCTGAATCAAGGAGGATAACAGAATGGAAAACCGCGGGGAAAAGGTGCTGAAACCGTTTATCGAGCAGGCGGATTATATGAACGACCGTGTGAAGAGCGGCATCGAACAGAACCGGAAAGGCTGGTTTACCCTGAAGGTGACGGACGCGGAGGGCAAAGCGGTGCCCGGCGCGCGGATCGAACTGAAGCAGAAAAACCACGAGTTCAGGGTGGGCGCCAATCTGTTTCTGCTGGACGAAATGGAAAGCGCGGAGAAGAACGCGGAATACAAGCGGCTTTTCGCGGACTGCTTCAACCTGGCGACGCTGCCCTTCTACTGGAAGGACCTGGAGCCGGAGGAGGGAAAGCCGCGCTTTGCCAAGGACAGCCCGAAGATCTACCGCAGACCGGCGCCGGATCTGTGCCTGGAATTCTGTGAGGCGAACGGTATCGAGCCCAAGTGCCACTGCCTGAATTACGACCAGTATACGCCGGACTGGGTGAAAAACGAGGTGCCCGCCGTACGCAAAGCGCTCTATAAGCGTTTTTCGGAGCTGTCCGCACGCTACGCCGCGCGCATCCCGAGCTGGGAAGTGACCAATGAAACGCTGTTCCTGCACGGAAAAACCGTGAATTTCCACACGAACGATACGGTGGAATGGAGCTTCCGCACGGCGGACCGGCTGTTCCCGCAGAACCGGCTGATCATCAACGACGCGCACTGCAATATCTGGAACGTGTTCAACGGCAACCGCAGCGCCTACTACATGCAGATCGAGCGGCTGCTGCGGGCGGGCTGCCGGCTTGACAGCATCGGCATGCAGTTCCATATGTTCTACCGGGAAGAGCAGGAGGCGGAGCAGACGGCGGTCTTCTATTCGCCGGAGCACCTGCTGGGCGTGCTGGACCGGTACGCGGATTTCCATCTTCCGATCCAGATCACGGAGCTGACCGTTCCCGCTTATCACTGGACGCAGGAGGACGAGGACATCCAGGCGGAAATCATCAAAAACATCTACAGCATGTGGTTCTCGCATCCCTGCATGGAGGGCATCATCTACTGGAACCTTGCCGACGGGTACGCGTACGGCAAACAGGGCGATATGGAGAACGGCGAGAACTATTACCACGGCGGGCTGGTGCGCTATGACCTGACGCCGAAGAAAGCCTATTACACCATCCGTGATCTGTTCAAAAAAACATGGCGCACCGACGCGGAGATCTGCACGGGCGACGAAGGACGCGCCTGCTTCAAGGGCTTTTACGGGGAATACGAAGCGACGGTGCACGCGGGCGGGAAAACGGTCACGCGGACGCTGAACTGCTCCCGGAGGGGCAGCGGAGAGATGACTGTCACACTGTGAGGCAGACAGAGATGGGCGAGTGGATTTCGGATTGTACAATCAGGCCGGCTTCCCTGGTGAACAGGGAAGGCATGCAGCTGACAGCGGTGTCCTGCACCGCATACCGCCCCTTTCACGGCGTGCTGCGCGCGCGCGACCGGGCGACGGGCGAGGTGCTCGGCACGGGAAAAATCGCGTTTGGCCCCGGCGGAAACAAACAGCGGGCGCTGCTTCCCGCGGCAAAGGAAACACGCGGGGTAACATGGGAGTTTGTGTCCGATTCCGGGGAAGTGATCCCGGCCGGGGAAGGCGAATGGAAAAAACCGCGTGAGTGGACGCTGTGGTTCATGATATCCAGCCATACGGATATCGGGCTGCACAATTCCCAGTATTTTCAGCGCCGGCAGACGGAGCGTTTCCTGGATGAAGCGATGGC
>CADBNX010000330.1 GCA_902796115.1 uncultured Eubacteriales bacterium | reverse complement strand
CTTGCTGCTGAAGCCTTCGGGCACATAGATCTCGATCACGTTGGCCTGCAGCATGTCGTCAAACTTGTAATCGAAGGTGACGCCTTCGTAGCCGCTGAACGCCTGCTCCTGGCCTTCGGCGGTAAACAGGTAGTCCACCCAGCGCACCAGCGCCTCGATGTAGGGGCTGTCCGCGCTGATGGCCACCTTGAAGTTGCTCTGGATGCCGGAGGGGATGGGCAGGAAGGGCTTGTCGTTGTATTCCGAGGTCAGGCCCATCACGCCGTAGAACGCGGCGTCATAACTGATGTCCACACCCGCGGCGGCGGCGTTGACAAAGGGAGCGGAACCTGTGGCAAAGAAGCCTACGCGGTCCGCCGCGCACAGCGCGTCAAATTCCGCGCCGGTCAGGGTGAAGACGTCTTCCGCGATCAGGCCTTCGCTGTACCACTTGTGCATGGTAGTGAGGAACGCCTTGTAGGCTTCGGACGTATCGGCCAGGTAAATCTTGCCCTCGCCGTCCGCCTGGATCAGGTTGTAGCCGGCATAGGTGTTTACATTGAAGCCGTAGGCCACCAGCAGCGCGGTGGTGGTGCGGCCCAGGTTCGCCATCGGATATTCGTCGTTCGGGTCGCCGTTGCCGTTCGCGTCCTGCTCTTTGAACGCCACCAGCACGTCGTACAGCTCATCGATGGTGAAGGGCTGTTCCTTGCCGACTCTCTCCAGCCACTCCCGGTTGATGAAGGTACGGGCGATCTTGTTCACGGTGCAGGGGATGACCATCTTGACGCCGTAGATGGCGCCGTCCGGGCTGGTGCACGCCGCGCGGTATTCCGGATGCTCATCGCAGTACGCCAGGAAGTTCGGGATCAGCTCCAGATAATCCAGCAGGTTCACGAAATATCCCTGGGAGCCGTAGTCCGTCATTTCCGCGTTGGACATGCTGGCATCGCACAGGATGTCCGGCAGCTCGTCGGAAGCGAACATCAGGTTCAGCTGGGTCTTCCAGTCTTCGCCGCTGTAGAAGGTCATGTCGAATTTCAGGCCGAAGCGTTCGCGCCACTGCTGCCAGGCGATGATGTCTTCGGGGATGACCTTCAGCCCGAAGCTGCCCGCGGTGGTCACCGTGATCTCCTCGTCGCAGATCCGGTAGCCTTCCTTGTTGTAGTAATCGCCTTCGGCGAATACCACGGGTACGATGGACAGCACCAGACAGAGCGTCAGTGCCATTGCCAGGATACGTTTCATGTGCTCTTCCTCCTTAATGATATTATTCAATCCGAAGATTTGAATCGAATTCATTCGCCGGGATGAGCGCCGCTATACCACGCTGTTGCCTCCGTCCACGCCGATGCTCTGTCCGGTAATGAAGGACGCCTCGTCGGACGCGAGCAGGCTCACGATGCCGTCCAGATCCTCTTTCCTGCCGAACCGGCCGACCGGGATGGATTTCAGGGTCGCCTCGGCGTAGACCGGGTTCTGCAGTACTTCCCGGTTGCGGTCCGTCAGCACCACGCCGGGCGATACGTTGTTGATGGTGATGCCGAACGGGGCCAGCTGCGGCGCGAGCGAACGCACAAGATTCGTCTGCGCCGCCTTGCTCGCGGAATACACCGGCATCATGGGATGCGGGTGCACCTCCTGCACGCTGCCGATGGTGATGATGCGTCCCCATCCGCGCTCCTTCATGCCGGGCACCGCCTGGGTGATCAGCCGCAATGAGGCGTAGAAATTCGCGTTCATCTGGCGGTCGAAGTCCTCGTCGGTCACGTCCGCCGCCGCGGCGCGGATCTGCACGGACGCGTTCAGCACCAGGATATCCACTTTCCCGGCGCGCGCAATCACGTCCTTCACCTGTTCACGGTCGGAAAGATTGGCCTGCAGCAGCGCGGCCTCCCGGCCTTCCGCCCGGATGAGCTTCGCGTTCTCTTCCGCCGCGCCGCGGTTGCCGCAGTAGAGCAGCACCACGTCCGCCCCTTCCCGTGCGAGCCGCAGTGCGACGGCGCTGCCGATGCCCCGGCTCGCGCCGGTCACAAGCGCCCTTTTTCCGATCAGTTTCTGCCGATACTCCGTCATGTCTTCTCTTCCTCACCGAGTGTGCGTTCGTACGTTCTGTTCATCGCGGAACCGTTTTTCGGAAAATCAAACAAACCGGTCCGCTTCGATCCGGCATTTCTGCCATTGTCTGTATCATAACAGGATTCCGTTCCGTTTGTCAAACGAAACCTTGCGAACTTTAGAATATAAGGGCATATATTCTACTTTTTCCGTTTGCGGCTCCGAAGCACACCGTTCCGGTCAGCGGTCTGTCAGGCGTTTGCTTCCGCCTCCCGCTGCAGCACCGGAGGGCGGCTGCCTTCCCGGATATGCGCGGCGTCGTTGAACAGCTCGATGACCGGATGCACCCACTCCCCCGCCCGCACCGGAAAACGCAGGATGGTTACGGAAGTGAACGTATAGGGCATGAAGGTGCACATATAAGGAAAGGGCAGCGAAAGCAGGTGCGAAAGCGCGCACGCGCCGGAACCTCCGTGACTGAAGAGCGCGGCGGTTTCTTCATGCTCCGCCGTGCAGAAAAAGCGGTTTCCCTCATGCCGGTAGCCGTGCGGCAGCAGGAGCGCGTCGATTTTCCCGCAGATCATGTCATCATAATCCAGCGCGCTGTTTCCGGCAAAGTACGGATGCTTCCGCCAGTCCCGCGATGAATAGTCGAAGTTCTCCCGGTCGGTCATCCATCCGGCCAGGATCCACGGATGGCCCTTTTCGGGGATATCCTCCCCGCCCCAGGAGATTTCATGCATATAATCCAGCACCCGAACGGGCAGATTCAGGCGCCGGGCCGTATAATCCGCCGTTTCCCGGGCGCGGCCGTTCGGCGAGGAATAGATCACGGAGATCCCCTCGCCGGACAGGCGCTCCGCCGCCGCCGCGGCCTGCTGCCTGCCGTTTTCCGTCAGGCAGTCGTTCGCGTAATCCGGCTCTCCGTGGCGGACAAAAATGATGCGCATACAGCCTCCTGAGTCCGGGCTGCTTCGCAGCCCCGCGCGGAGGGTACCCGTACCCTCCGCGATCCTCCCGGAAACGGCTGCTTCGCAGCTTTTCGCGAGGAATTTATGAATTCCTCGCGGCCTGACAGGGTACGACCCTCTCACCGATCCTGCGGGAACGATTCGAGGTGTCGTTCCGCGCCGCCGCGCATGTCGCCGGCGCGGATTCAACGCGGCGGGTGTGCCCCCGCCTGCACCACCCCTCTTGATCGATGAATTTTCATCGATGCCTGCTGTGCACGCCGTGCGCCGGCGGGTTACGACGCCGGTGCACGGACTTGTGCTGCGGCACCTGTGAACCTTCGTCCTGCGCTGTTTATCCGACCGTGATTTCCGTTTCGCCGCCGTTCCAGCTGGAGACGACGTATTTTTCACCCGGTCCGATCCCGGCCGGGCACTCGCCCTCGGCGGATATCAGCCGCTCCTCGCCGGGCTCCAGCAGGAAGTAATTGTCCTGGGGCAGGTCCCGGATGGCGGGGGATGCGAAGCCCAGCGTCACCGGGAAGGCGGGAGCCTCTCCCGTGTTCTTCAGGCGCAGCAGCACCCGCGCGCGCCGGCCTTCAAATTCCGCCTTTTCGACCTTTGCCTCCAGCTTCGCGCCTCCGGCCGCCCGGATCTGATTGCGCAGCCACGGGCCACTCTCAAAGCGGAAATTTTCCTTCGGCGACTGCCGGAATTCGGCGCGCGCCTTCTCATCCGCAAGGCGGGAGAGGCACTTGGGCCACCACACCTGCCGGTCGATCACCCTCTGGTCCTTCTCCAGGGTCAGCGTGACAAAGAAGAAATGCTCGCTCCATTCCTCCGGCACGCGGAAGCTTTCGCACTTCCCGTCCATGTCGGAAATTTTCCACACCTTCTCCTCCGCTTTCCGCAGGGCCGGGTCATACACGGTCAGGCGTCCCGTGATGCCGTCCGTATCGGCGGCGTATTCGTTCATCACGCGCAGCGGCAGGCGGATCTCCTCCCCGGGCGCCACGGAGATCTCATCCAGCGCCACATGCGCCTCCAGGTTCCGGTAGGCGTGCTTCAGGTAATAGAAGGGCGCAAGCGGCTCCCCGTGCCCGTCCACCAGCTGGATGCCCACCGTCATCCAGCTCCTGCGGAACACCCAGGGGATCACGCCCGCCGTCACCGGCTGCTGCTCGCGCAGGGACTGGACCATGATCTCATAAAACTCGCACGCGGCGATCTGCGTATCCTCCACGAGCTCGGAAAGGCTCACGCCGCTGAGCGGGCCGATCTGGGAGGCGCGGGAGAGCATGCGCGGCACGCGGGAGGGCACATACTCCACAAAATGATTCAGCAGCTCCGGGAATTGCTTCCGGAAATCTTCTCCCGTCATCTCGGGCACGGTCTGGCCGCACTCCTTTTCCGACAGGTACGTACGCATGCCTTTCATGCTGGGCAGGGAATGGATGCCCGATTCGGCCACAAACGGCAGATGGCGGAACAATCTCCTGTACCATACCGGCTCCATATCCGTATAGATATGCGCGCTGCCGCCCTCCGGCGTGGTGTTGAACAGATGCCGTCCGGGATCCAGCGCTTTCAGCGTGCGGCTCATCACAAACATGTTCGCCGCGTTGCCGCGCATGTAGGGATAAAACTCGTTTCCGCCGCAGTGCACCGCCAGGGACGGATGGTTCCGGATGCGGAACAGGTTCATCGCCATCTGCGCTTCCAGCACCTCCTGCGGCCAGGATACGGTCGATCCGGTATTGGCAATGAACCAGTCCTGCCACACCATCAGGCCCTTTTCATCGCAGAGCCGGTAAAAATCGTCCGATTCCGGCACGCCGCCCCCGCTCCACATCCGCAGCAGATGGATGCCGGCGCCGCGCGCCAGATCCAGGGTCCAGTTCATTTCCGCCGGGTCTTCCCGGTACAGGATATCCTGGGGCATCATATTGACGCCCTTCACGAAGATCCGCTTTCCGTTCACGATGAACTGGAAATCCTCCCAGCGCAGCCTGACGCGCGGTCCCGCGGTGCGCACAAGCTCGATCGTGCGCACGCCGAAGGAGAACGCGACGCGGTCTTCCTGTCCGGATACCGTAAAAATCAGCTCCGCGTCGTAGAGAAACGGCTCGCCCATGTCGTGCGGCCACCAGAGCCTGGGAGACGGAAGGGTGAATTCCCGCTCAAAGTACTGGCTCTCGGGCATTCCCTTCGCCCGGATGCTTCTGTCCGCGTCAAGCAAGTCCACATCCCAGGCGGTTTCAAACGCCGTCTTTCCCGATCCGTGCTCCTTCAGAACCAGCGTCAGGCGCCCTTTCTCCGGCAGGTATTCCTCCCGCAGCCCTTCATTATAGACATACTGGAATCTCGCGCCTTCCCCGCCCATGCCCCAGAAGGGATGCAGCTCCTCCAGCTGCGGATAAACGATCTCCGTTTCCAGACGCAGCGCCGCCCGATCGTCTCCCAGCGAAAGCGTTTCCAGATGCGGCCTTCCCAGGTGCCAGGCCGGAAGCAGCAGCAGCCGCACGCCGCGCCAGAGCCCGGATACCAGCATATCGCCGTTCCCGGTGCGATTATCCCGCGCGATGTGCCACGGCACGATGGCCCGGTTCTCGCCCTTCCCGTTGAACGCGTCGTATTCTTCCTTCTTTCCCCGGTTGAAGGGCAGGATCTCCGCGATGATCTCGTTTTCGCCCTCCGCGCGCAGCAGTCCGGTCACATCCGTCTGCGGGCCTCCGAACATGCCCTCGTGCGTGCCCAGCAGCGTGCCGTTCAGCCAGAAGCGCGTGTAATACGCCGCGCCGTCAAAGGCCAGGAAGGCTTTTCCCCCTTCCGGGATCCGGGGCGCTGCGAAGGAGCGGCGCAGATACCACACCCGCTCGTCAACAAAATGATACTGCTTGCTGTTCTGCCCCATGTAGGGATGGGGCAGACGGCCGCATTCGTACAGCTGCCAGTAGATGGAAGACGGCACCGTTACGGAAGCGTCATAGCAAAGCTTCTGCGGCTCCTCCGTCACATCCGGGCTTTCCGCGAGGCGCCATTCCCCGTTCAGGCTCACCTGCCAGGGAGCCTCCCGCGTATCCAGATAATAGGGCTGAACCAGACTTTTTTCCGCTGTTTCCTCGGTCATCCTTCCGATCCTCCTTGATAATCTTCCGTTATGGAAATTGTACCGGTTTCCGGTCGTTTTGTCAAAAACAATCTTCAATATCGTTTGAATCCGGATTCAGGGGACTGTTTTTTGATTTTTCTTCATAACAGTCCCCTGAATCCGGGTTTTCGTGAAATATTCTGTTTCCGCACGCAGTACCTGACGGACGCTGTCGGCCCGGGCCGTCCGCTGTTACCGGGTCCCCCGCCCTTTCAGCGGACAGGTCACGATGCACTTTTCGCCCATCACGGGGCGGAATTTGAACACGTTGTCCTGCTGCCGCAGCGCTTCCGCGAGTTTTTCCTCGGTCAGCTCTTCCGGATACGGGATATTCGTGAAGTTCCCGCCGTACATATTGCCTTCCTCGCACACCAGTGCGTATTTCGTGGCCCAGCTGCAGCGGTTGGCGTCCACAGGCAGGTAAGGGATCTTTCTGCCCCCAAGCGTGATCTCCGCCTTGTTCTCCGGGCGCAGCGCGCAGGTGGGGCACGCCTTCCGGCAGATGTCACAGCCCTCGCACGCGGCGGCAAGGCCTTCCTTTACCTCGTCCGCGTCCAGCGGCGCGTCGGTCACCACCGCGATGAAGCGCTGATGGATGCCGTAACGCTCCGTCGCGACGGAGCCGTTCAGCGTCATCTGTCCCAGTCCCGCTGCCACGGCCTCCAGCGCGTTGCAGGAGGCGTCGGCGAACTCGCCGCGCGGACTGCCCACGACGCTGCCCGCGCCGGTCAGGTTGTGCGTGTACATCGCTTTGTATCCCAGGGTGTCCAGCGCCTTCACAAGGCAGTAGCCCAGGTGTCCGATCAGCCGGTTCACCTCGTACTGCGTGAACACGTACGGCCCCACGGCTTCGGCCGGCGGCTTGCCCACGCGCTCCGCGGCCGTTTCCGGATAATGCATGCCCATCACGATCACGCTCTTCGCGCCGGGCAGGAATTCGTGCGCGCCGCGGATCACGCGTTTCTCCAGACTGGTTTCGGGGTCATAGGGCGTCATGCGCGGGTTTTTGTCGCGGGCCGTCACCAGCACTTCGTCCCGGCGGATCTCCCGCAGCTGTTCCGCGAGGCTGTCGATGGTGTCCGCCGAAGCCACGCCGAACAGATCCGCGCCCTTTTCCCGCGCGAGCGTTTCAAGCGCGGCGCGCAGATCCTGCGGCTGCTCCACCCGGTTCAGATCCGTGTACGCTTTGTCCAGGAAGGGCGCCGCGGTCAGCACCAGGGAGGTGCGCGCCTTCCCGTCCGTGATGCCGGCAAGCTTTTTGAAGGGCTCGTGATCCATCGTGGTCTTCGGCAGCGCGGTATAGCCCAGCGCTTCCAGGTCGCGGCACACGTCCAGCTCCGTAAAATCGACGCCGTAAGACGCGATCGCGTTCGCGTTGCGCACTTCGCTGTCATTCACGGCGCCTTCCCCGGCGCACACGGAAGCGGGACGGTTCGCGGTCAGCAATATCGCGCTCACCCCGTCCGGAAGGAAGGGTTTGATGTCGATGCCGTTTTCCCGCAGCGTTTCGGCGGAGAAGAAATGCACGCTGTCCAGATCCCAGCGGTGGGCGTGCGTCAGCACCCGGTCATACACATTGCGGTGCACCGGAAGATCGCCCGGGGTCACGTGCCGCTTCCTGCGCACGGAAATTCTGCAGTAATCGGGATCGGGCTTGCGCAGATGCTTCGGCAGGCACACCTTCAGGCACACGCCGAACTCGCCCGTACGGGCGCCGTGCTTTTTGATGGTATCCAGCAGCACCTGTTCGTTCACCACGTCGGGAATGGGCAGGTCCAGATCGATGTTGAAATGCTCGCCCCACGCGCAGCGCCACAGGTTCTTATTGGCAAAACGGTGATGCTTGCCCTCCACCACCACGTCCTTGACGCCGTTCACTTCCTTGGTGTACGCCTGGGTGGGACAGTGCCGGATGCACTCGCCGCACATGTCGCACAGCTTTTCGCCGCTGTAGAGCGGCGTCGGGGTCAGCTCCGCCTCCGTAAT
>CADBNX010000329.1 GCA_902796115.1 uncultured Eubacteriales bacterium | reverse complement strand
GCATCGGAAGTATACACGTCCGCGCCGATTTTGTCGCAGTAATCCTGGGTCACCGGAGCGCCGCCGATCATGATCTTCACCTGATCGCGGATCCCCGCTTCCTGTGCAAGCCGCACGACATCCGCCATGCTGTCCATGGTGGTGGTCAGAAGCGCGGAACAGCAGATGATCTGGCAGTTCTGCGTTTTCGCGGTTTCGATGAAGGTTTCCGGCGCCACGTCCGTACCCAGATCGATCACCTCGATGCCGCGGGATTCCAGCATCATGCGCACCAGGTTCTTGCCGATATCATGCAGATCGCCCCGTACGGTTCCGATGCACGCGCGTCCGATGGGCTTTGCGCCTTCCTGCACCAGAATGGGCTTGAGTACAGCGGTGCCCATGTTCATGGCCCGCGCCGCGACCAGCACCTCCGGTACGAATACTTCGTTGGTCTTGAATTTTTCTCCGATGATGGCCATGCCGTCCATCAGGCCTTCCTGGAGGATGGTCTGCGCTTCGTAGCCCTCATCCAGCGCCTGCTGAACCAGCGCCTGTACCGCCTTCGCTTTGCCGTGCTGCAGATTATCGGAAATTTCGGCCAGAATACTCATAAAATACCTCCCTGACTTCCTGCGTTGAGGAACGCTTTCATTATATCCGATTTTCGGCGCGATTGGTATACTTTTTTCCGAAAAAACAAATATTTAGCGCCTGCCCGTATGCAGATATCCGGCGGAGCGGCCGCGGCTCAGTCAAATCCCAGGTCAAGCCCGTCATGAACGGCGAGGCCGATGTATTCCTCGCTGCCGCGGCGTCCGTTGTACCACAGCATCCAGCGGCCCCTGTCCTCCTCACGCAGGACGGCGGGCTTGTAGCAGGCGTCCGCGTCCCAGCCTCCCGGCGTGGGGGAGATGATGGGGTTGGAGGGAAGGCGCTGCCAGGCGGAGATGCCGTCGCGGGAACGTGCCGCGCCGATCCGCGCGGTGTGAATGTCCTCATAGCCGATGTAGAACAGGTAGTGCCAGCCGCCGTGGGGAACGACCTGGCAGGCGCCGACCCTGTCCCGCTCCCAGGGGTGTTCCCGGCTGCCCGTAAAGATCGGGTTGGCCGGCAGCTTTTCCCAGTGAATGCCGTCGCGGCTTTGCGCATAGGCGAGGGTGTTGGGCTCATACTGTTCGCCTGCCGCGTACCACATGCGGAACAGGCCGGTTTCCTCCTCCCACAGCACAAAGGGATTCATGACACTGGGCCCCTCATAGGGGCGCTCGCTGTACAGGACGGGCTGATTTCCCACCCTCTGCCAGTGCACCCCGTCCCCGCTGACCGCGTATCCGATCCAGCTGTATCCCCGGGCCTGCCCGGTGAACCACATATGCCACCGGCTGCCGCAGCGCACGGTGCAGCTGCGGTTCAGGTTATCCATCCATCCGCAGTCCGGATCCGCCGTCATGATGATTTCAGGTTCGGACCAGGAAACGCCGTCCCTGCTGCGGCACATGGCGAGCGCTTTTTTCGGACGCCAGGAAAAGTACATCACATATTCCGGACCGTCCCGGAGCACCTGTACGTCAAAGCAGGTGCCAAGCTCCCTGCTGCCCAGAACCGGGCCGCCTTCGTATTTGCGCCAGCCGCCGTTTGTTTCCGGAAAATTCAGCTTCATCGGCATACCTCCCCGATACGTAAATCAACATCCGTATCATCAATTCGTTCCGAAGCGGCTTTTTCCTTCTGCGAAGCGAGGGCGGGACGCCCGGCGTTTTCTTTTTCCGTAAGACCGGGCATTTCAAAGCCTGCGGCTGTCACTCTTCCTTGACACTTTTCCCTCTTCCGGATATAATGATCCGGAAACGGAGGGGCGTATGGGGACCAGCAGGAACGGGAACGGTGAAGCACTGAAGCGGGTTCGTGCCAGGGCATGGCGGTTTGCGCATCTGGTGGTGCCGCCGGTGATCAGACACAGGTATCATTTTACGTGGGAGCCTGTCTGCCTGGACGGGCCTTTTCTGTTGATCTCCAATCACGCCATGAACCTGGATACGGTGCTGATCGGGCATGTGGTGAAAAATCAGCCGCTTTCCTACGTGGGCAGCTCGCATCTGATGCGTCTGGGGCTTGTCACAAAGCTGCTGACGCGCTATGCGTCCCTGATCCCGCGCAGCAAAGCGTCCTCGTCCGCCGGCGCGGTGCGTGCCATCCTGACCTCGCTCAGGCAGGGAAGCCCGGTGGTGCTTTTCGCGGAAGGGGACTGCACCTGGGACGGCGTGAGCGCGAAGGTGTTTCCCGCGACGGGCAATCTGGCGAAGGCCGTGCGGGTCCCCCTGGTCACCTACCGGCTGGAGGGAAATTATCTGTCAAAGCCGCGCTGGGCAAAAAAGCCGAGAAGAGGACGCATTACGGGCAGGATCGCGCACATCTACACGCCGGAGCAGCTGGATGAGATGAGCGCGGAAGAAGTGACGGAAGCCATCAACCGAGACATTTACGTAAACGTCTGGGATGAAAACGGCAGCGTGCCGTTCCGCAGCCGGAAGCCGGCGGTGGGACTGGAAAGAGCACTCTTTCTCTGTCCCGCGTGCGGGGAGGCCGGCGGGCTGCGCACCGAAGGCGATACGATCCTGTGCGAAAAATGCGGCATGCGCGCGGGCCTGGACGGGAACTGCCGTTTCCGGGAAGGCAGGTTTTCGAATATTCACGAATGGGATGTCTGGCAGCGGCGGGAAATGGCAAAGCGCGTACGGGAGGGCAGAGGATCCGGCCTGTTCCCGGGCGAGGGGATCCTGACCGCGCTGGATACCGGAAAAAGCCGGAAGACGCGCTTTTCGCTGGAGCTTGAAAAGCGCGTGATCCAAACGGACGGACAGGCATTTCCGTTTTCCGGCATCTCCGATATCGCGATGGTCAAAACAAACCGGCTGCTGTTTTCGGCTCCGGACGGATACTATGAGATCCGTTCGGAAAAGGGGATCCTGCGGCCTTACCTGCTGGCCGTGCAGAACGACGGGAAAGAAACGGAGAATCAGTAACGATGCCGGAAACAACTGCGGAAGTACAAACGATTTTTTACGCGACACCCGGGGTGTGGAACCTGATCGTCCAGCTGGGAATGATCGCGGTGGTGATGCTGCTGGCGAATATGCTCAGGCGCTGTGTGCCGGTGATCCGCAAGAGCCTGATGCCGGTTTCCGTGCTGGCGGGTTTTCTGATGCTGGCGGGGAAACTGGTTCTGAAGAACGCGTTCCATATCGATCATCTGTTTGACATCAGCCTGCTGGACGCGCTGGTGTATCACGCGATCGCGCTCGGCTTCATCGCGATGAGCCTTCGCAGCGGTTCCGGAAAGCACGGTGCCGGCGCGCTGGACGGCGTGAAATCCGGCGCGGTGGTCGTGGGGGCATATCTGGTGCAGGGATTCTGCGGGCTGCTGATCACGGTGGCGCTTTCGCTGACCCTGATGCCCGGGCTGTATAAGGCGGCAGGAATGCTGCTTCCGATGGGATACGGGCAGGGCCCGGGACAGGCGAACAATATCGGCATGACGTATGAAAGCTACGGTTTCGCCGGAGGACAGAGCTTCGGCCTTGCCATCGCGGCGGCGGGGTATATCTGCGCCTGCACGGTAGGGGTCGCCGTGCTGAATTTCTGGAGAAAACGGAACAGGCTTGATCTGAGCGGAAAGCGGGACGCCCTGAAAAATGAGATCACGGTGGATTATTTTCAGGACCGGAACGAGATCCAGGTGTCCGATTCGATCGACAAGCTGTCCGTGCAGATCGCGCTGGTGCTGGTGGTGTATATCCTGACGTATGTGGTAACGCTCGGGATCACCTCCGCGCTCGGCGCTCTGACGCCGGGACTCGGGAAAATGCTCAATCCCATGCTCTGGGGGTTCAATTTCATCATCGGCTCCGCCATCGCCATGCTGGTGAAGACCGTGCTCGGCCGGGCGGAAAAACGCGGCTGGATGAAGCTTCGCTACCAGAACAATTATCTGCTGAACCGGCTGTCCGGCTTTTTCTTCGATATCATGATCGTTGCCGGGATCGCCTGTATCGACCCGGCGGACCTGAGCGGCCTGTGGCTTCCCTTTATCCTGATGGCCGTCGCGGGCGGCGGTGCGACCTGGTTCTATCTGAAGCGGGTCAGCCGTCTCGTGTATCCGGGGTATTTTCATGAAGGATTGATTTCCATGTACGGCATGATGACGGGCACGATCGGATCCGGCATTCTGCTGCTCCGGGAAATTGATCCGGACCTGCGCACGCCCGCTGCCAACAACCTGGTGCTCGGGTCCAGCTACGGTATCCTGTTCGGGGCGCCGCTGCTGATCCTGGTGACGATGGCGGCAAGATCGGACACGCTGCTGTATGTGACCGCCGGGATCGTGGTGGTGTATTTTACGCTGCTGATGCTGTTCATCCGTTTTTTCAACGGAAAAAAGAAGGCGCGCTGATTTGAAGCATAACGGGAACCGTATGGAAAGAACCATCCTGAAAAACCGGCGTTTTGACGAGGAAAGGGCCCTGTATCATCTGCAGCACGGGGATGTGGAGGGGTGCGATTTCTCCGGCCCCGCGGACGGGGAATCGGTGCTGAAGGAAGCGCGGGATATCCGGCTGAAGGACTGCCGTTTTTCGCTCCGTTATCCGCTGTGGCACGTACAGGGCTTCAGCATGGATCATTCCGTGATGGATGAAAAGACCCGCGCCGCGATCTGGTACGCGCGGGACGGGAAAATCACCCGCAGTGAACTTTGCGGCGTCAAGGCACTGCGTGAGTGCGGCGATGTCAGCCTGCGTGACTGCCGGATCGTTTCCCCGGAATTCGGGTGGAAATGCGGCGGGATCTCGCTGACCGATTCCACGGTCGAATCGGAATACCTGTTTCTGGACAGCCGGAAGATCACGCTGCGCAATGTGCGGATGAAGGGCAAATACTCTTTTCAGTATATCGACGGGCTTGAGATCGAAGACTGCGATCTGGACACGAAGGACGCCTTCTGGCACAGCAAAAACGTAACGGTGCGCCATAGCCGCGTGAAAGGGGAATACCTTGCCTGGTTTTCGGACGGCCTCACGCTGATCGACTGCACCGTGACCGGCACACAGCCGCTGTGCTACTGCACCAACCTGAAGCTGATCAACTGCCGGATGGAAGAAGCGGATCTGGCGTTTGAATATTCCGATGTGGAGGCGGATGTGAAGGGAAACATCCTCTCCGTCAAAAACCCGCGTTCCGGACGGATCACGGCCGACAGCGTGGGCGAAATCATCCGCGAAGACGCCGTCATGGCGTGCAGCGGGGAAGTGGTGATCAGGGGACAGGGCGCCGCGGGCGGATCATCAGTGTAAGGAAAAAGCTGCCTGTCCGCTATGAGAAAGGATGCGGCCTGCATCTGAAAACGGTTGCGCCGTCCGATCCTCAGGTCTGGATCCGCAGCATTTCCTCCAGCAGCCCGTCGTCCGCGAAAACCATCATATCGCGTACGCCGAGACGCACCGCCTGCCCGGTTTGCAGGCGGTGATATTCATATCCGTTCACGATGACGCGTACGAGCGTATCCCCGATGCGTACCCGGCAGTCGTCCACGTCGCCCAGATAGTACTGGGTTTCCAGGGTGCCCCGCAGGATGCCGTCCGGACTGAAATAAAAGTTTTCCGGACGGATCGCGGCTTCGACTTTTCCCGTGCGGGGACCGTCATACGGGAGTGCCTGTCCGCCCATGGCGGGAAACAGGATCTTTCCGTTTTCCGCGATCCCCTTCAGAAACTCCACCTTTCCCAGAAAATCCGCCACGAACTGATTGACCGGCCGGTTATAGATTTCCTCGGGGGTGCCGCTCTGCTGGACCACGCCGCAGTTGATCAGGATAATGCGGTCGCTCATCGCCATGGCTTCCGTCTGGTCATGCGTGACATAGACCACGGTGATGCCGAGCTTTTTCTGGATTTCCTTGATTTCAAAGCGCATGCTCTCGCGCAGCTTCGCGTCCAGATTGCTCACCGGCTCGTCCAGCAGCAGCAGACGCGGGGCGAAGACAAGCGCCCGGGCGAGCGCCACGCGCTGCTGCTGCCCGCCGGAAAGCTGATTGGGAAAGCGCTGCGCGTACCGGGTCAGATGCATGATTTCAAGCGCCCTGTTTACACTGGCTTCGAGATCGGCCTTCGGCGTTTTCCGGATGGAAAGCGGATAGGCCACGTTGTCGAATACGTTCATATGCGGCCACACGGCGTAGCTTTGAAACACCATGCCGATCCCGCGTTTTTCCGGGGGC
Source organism: uncultured Eubacteriales bacterium (assembly GCA_902796115.1). Classification (GTDB taxonomy): domain Bacteria; phylum Bacillota; class Clostridia; order Christensenellales; family Aristaeellaceae; genus RUG756. The sequence continues at coordinate 820 of CADBNX010000329.1, read as the reverse complement.
ACGAAGGTTTTTCCGCCGGAGACCAGCCGGTCATCCAGATACAGCTCACCGGAGGTGGGCTTTTCAAAACCGGCGATGATGCGCAGCATGGTGGTTTTTCCGCATCCGGAAGGCCCCAGCAGCGTGATGAATTCCCCATCCCCGAAAACGTCGTCAAAATCGCGGAGTACGATGGTCTCTCCGAAGGATTTGCTGATATGTCTGACAGTTACGGCAGCCATGCGGTTTGATTCCTTTCTTCTCTGCTTCAGATGGAAAACTTGCCTTTGGTAATGCGGTTCAGCAGGAGGTTGAGCACGATCACGATCAGCAGGATACCGAACGCCATGGCGCAGCTCATGGGCTGGCTGGTGAAAGTCCAGTACTCAAACAACTGGAAGCCGATGGTTTTGGTGGTGCTGGAATAGAGCAGCGCTGTCATCGACAGTTCATAGAAACTGGGAATAAAGATCAGGAACCATCCCGCCGCGATCGATGGGAAGATCAGCGGGACCGTGACGCGGAACATGGTTTTGAGCCAGCTTGCGCCGGATACCTGGCTGCTTTCTTCCAGGGATACGTGGATCTGGCTCATGGCGGATACCACCGTACGCATGCCCATCATCAGGTATTTGATCAGGTAGGCGATGATCAGGATATAGGCGGTGTTGTAAATGTTCAGGCCGAAATTGCCGCGCATGGTCATGATCAGCCCGAGCGCGATGACGACGGACGGGGTGCCGGAGCCGAGCGTGATCAGGAAATTGGGGATGCTCCGGCCGCGCAGGCGCGTGCGCTGCAGCAGATAACTCATCACACAGGCGATGACCAGGCCGAGCGT
>CADBNX010000328.1 GCA_902796115.1 uncultured Eubacteriales bacterium | reverse complement strand
TTCCAGCACATAGCAGCGGGATGTCTGCATGTTTTTCCAGGACGGCGCCTGCCGCGCCGCGGTCAGGATGCGCACCAGGTCTTCGTGTGGAACGGAATCCGCGTAGCTGCGGATGCTCCGGCGTGCAAGAATGAGATCGCTGAATTCCATGGATAGCCTCCTTTGACGGGGCCGGCTGTCTCCGGTCGGAGAGCTTGTTTGCCCCGAGGGGTACAGGCTATTTTATCACATCCGGCAGGCTGTGAAAAGGGAAACAAGGGCATTTTCCCCCGGACCGCTTTCCGGAAAAAGCAAATACGGGGACAATGCAACCGCGGGGTACTACATATTATCCCCGAGTTTTCTGCTGCTGTGCTGCGGGCAGTGCGGACGCCGCAAAAAAGCAGGAGGCGAACCTCCTGCTTTTTGCGGTGATACCTGCTCTGCGCTTACCGCAGGAAAATCGGGTTGGTCCAGGCCCTGCGGCCCTGCGCGTCCGTTACGACCGCGCGGACATAGCGGATGCCTTCTCCGAGGATGCATTCCGCGTGGGTGACATGCTCTCCCGCGGTTTTGCGCAGCGGTTTGCGCAGGGTGCGGAAGCTGACGCATACCGCGTCGCTGCAGTCCACGACGGCGCGGTCGTCCTCCACGTAGAAATCGTGGATCTCCGGCCCGCAGGACGCGTAGAAAGAGCCTTCCTCCAGCGCCCGCAGGATGGCGGGCGCGCTGTTTTCGGCCTTCACCATGACCCAGCCGTTGCAGTGATGGTACATGGCGTGACCGTCGTCGACGGCGACGCCCCACAGCTTCCTGCCTTCGTCGAGCGCCTCGTCCCAGTAGTGCCCGTTATCGGTGTCCTGATCGTTTTCGATGGCGCAGCCGGAATTCCACAGCTCCATGCCGAAATTGCCCTGAAGCATGCTGAAATCGGGATACCGGGTGCCGGACCATTCGGGATGGCAGTAGAAGGTTTTCAGGCCCCAGCGGTGCATTTCGTTGATCATGCCCTGCGCGTCCGCGGGATCCTCAAACTGGCCCCAGCGGGGAATGATTTCGTCCTGTCCGGGCCCAACTTCCGCCGCGGGGTCCCCGACGCCCACGATATGGATGCAGTGCGCGCGGTCGCTTTTCCAGCCGGGCAGCTCCATGTTGCGCTCGATGCCCGAAAGCATGGTCATCGGTACGTCCGCGTAATTGATGCGGTTGAATTTGTTGTGATCGGTCAGCGCCAGAAAACGGTACCCGTGTTCGTAGTGCATGCGGATCACGTCCGCCGGATCGCCTTTTCCGTCCGATCTTGTGGTGTGGCAGTGCATGCCGCCCTTGAGAAATTCGCCGTCATTTGCAAATGCCGATTGTCTGAGCATTTCGTTTCCTCCGTTATCAGCCCCAGATCAGATTCTTCTCCGTCTCCGGGTCAAACAGGTGCATGACCTTGGCGGGGAAGGTGATGTACAGCTTGCTGCCGTAGGTGAGTCCGCTGCGCTGCTCGCCTGTCAGATCCACAGTAGGCAGGCGTACGATGATGCTGTCCTGATTCGCGCTGGACAGGTGCAGGTGCAGCTCGCTTCCCATCATTTCGTTGACGTTGATGGTGCACGGGATGGCGTTTTCGGTGCTGTCAAAGAGCACCGTCGTATGCTCGGGACGCACGCCCAGGGTGATATCCATGGACGGGGTGTTCTTTTCCGCGAGCGCGCTGTTCTGGCTTTCGCTGAGCGGGATCGACGCGCCGAGCAGGTTTACCCGATAGCCTTTTCCCTCGCGCTCCAGGCGCGCCTTGAGGAAGTTCATCTGCGGGCTGCCGATGAAGCCGGCCACGAACAGGTTCTTCGGGGTGTCGAATACCTCCTGCGGGGTGCCTACCTGCATGATGTAGCCGTCCTTCATGACCACGATGCGGTCGCCGAGCGTCATGGCTTCGGTCTGATCGTGCGTGACGTAGATAAAGGTGGTGTCTACCCGCTTGCGCAGCAGGATGATTTCCGCACGCATCTGATTGCGCAGCTTCGCGTCCAGGTTGCTCAGCGGTTCATCCATCAGGAAGACGGCGGGGTTGCGCACGATGGCGCGGCCGATGGCCACGCGCTGCCGCTGGCCGCCGGAGAGCGCTTTCGGCTTGCGGCCCAGGTATTCGGTGATGCCCAGGATTTCTGCGGCCTGGCAGACGCGGCGGTGGATTTCCTCATTGTCCATTTTGCGCAGCCGCAGGCTGAAAGCCAGGTTCTCATATACCGTGATGTGCGGATAGAGCGCGTAGTTCTGGAACACCATCGCGATGTCGCGGTCCTTGGGCTCCACGTCGTTCACCACGCGGTCCCCGATGCGCAGGGTGCCGCCGGTGATATCCTCAAGGCCGGCGACCATGCGCAGGGTGGTGGATTTGCCGCAGCCGGAGGGGCCGACGAAAACCACGAATTCCTTGTCCTTGATTTCCAGGTTGAAATCGTGCACCACGGTTACATTGTTCTCATAGGTTTTCTTGATGTGTTCAAGCGTTACACTTGCCATAGCTTTTTCCTCCTTAACCCTTTACGGCGCCGCCCGTTACGCCTTCGACATAGTATTTCTGCAGGGCGAGGAACAGCGCGGTAATCGGAATGGCTACCAGTACGCCGCCGGCGCAGAAACGCGTGAAATAGCCCTGATAATCGTTCACGGTGACCCATTGATACAGACCTACCGCCACGTTGTAGTTCGGCGCGTTGCCGAATGCCACATAGGACGCGAACACGTAGTCGCCCCAGGGCCCCATGAAGGCCATCAGGATGGTGTAGATCACGATGGGCTTCGCGAGCGGCATGATGATTTTCAGGAACACCTGGAAACGGGTGGCGCCGTCGATACGCGCGCTTTCGTCCAGGGATTTCGGGATGGTGTCGAAAAAGCCCTTGGAAATGTAGTAGCCCATCCCCGAGGAAGCCACATAAATCAGGATCAGGCCGGGGATCGCGCCCGGGCCGGTGAGGCCGAACTGCTTGAGCAGGAAGTAGAGTGTGATCATGGTGAGGAAGCCGGGGAAGAGGCCCAGCACCAGCACGATGTTCATGATCATTTTGCGCCCCTTGAAACGAAGCCGCGACAGCGCGTAGGAGACGGAGAGCACGACGATCGTCTGCAGGACGGCCACGAACAGCGCGATGGTGAGCGTGTTGCCGTACCAGCGCAGATACTGACTGGTTTCCATCGGCTTGAGGATGCACAGAAGGATCAGGTTCACGGCAAGGAATTTGCCGAACAGCCCCGCCAGCTTTTTAAAGGGCGAATCGTCTTCCGACTGATAGCCCGGGATGGAGCGCAGAAGCCTGTTGTCCTGTTTCAGGTAACTGCGGGCGACGAGTCCCCCCGCGAGCATGAACAGCACAAGCGTCAGGCAGAGGTTCCCGATATTTGACGCGAAGGCGAAGCGCAGGATGAGAAGGGCTGCCGCGGCAAGAACCACCCATCCGGCAAGAAGGACAAGTCCCGCGACCGGCAGGAATTTTTTGCGGTCCATCCGGTCCTGCAGGGCCCTGATCCGGTTCAGGAACAGGGATTCGAACAGCGCGGCGATGCCCGCGGTGAGCAGCGCGGAGCCGAGCCACGGGAAGAAATTGCTCCCCTCAAACAGGAAACGGTAATTATCCAGCGACCACTGTTTGGGCAGCAGGTAATCCACCATGCCGCCGCCCTCCGAAACGTAGCTGCGGAAGGACTGGAAAACCAGGAATACGAAAGGCGCAAGCCAGATGATGCTCATCAGCACCAGGATGACATAAATGCCCGTGTTCACACGGCGCTCGTGTCCCTTCTTGCTGCGCGTTTTCACTTCGCGGATCACGCCGGCGGCCTCGTCCACCCGGATATCGACTTCCGGTATTTCTTTCTCTTTGCTCATTACTGGAAATCCTCCTCATTCTTGACGGACGGGATCAGGTTGTAAGCGACGAGATTGATCACGGCGAGCACGACGAATACCAGGATGCCCATGACCGCGGCCAGCTTGTAGTTGGTATCGTTCACGGTCATTTTATACAGCCAGGTGATCAGCAGGTCCGTATAGCCCGCGTTGCCGGACAGCTCCATCGACAGCGGCTTTCCTCCGCTGAGCAGGAAGATGACGTTGAAATTATTGATATTTCCCGTGAAGCTGGTCAGCAGATAGGGCCCCGTCACAAACAGCATGTAGGGAAGCGTGATCTTTTTGTACATCTGGAACGCGTTCGCGCCGTCGATGCGCGCGCTTTCGTACAGGTCCGCCGGGATATTCATCAGGATACCGGTGGCGATCAGCATCAGATAGGGGATACCGATCCAGATATTGATCAGGATGACCGTGAAACGCGCCCAGCCGGGCTGTGTCCAGAACGGGATGGGTTCGCTGATCCAGCCCCATTTCATGAAATAGGTGTTGATCAGGCCGTCCGCCGCGAACATCTTGCTGACGTACAGCAGGCTCACGAACTGCGGAATGGCGATGGTCATGACCAGAATGGTGCGCCAGACTTTTTTCAGCTGGATCCCTTTCTTGTTGATCATGATGGCCACCAGCATGCCCAGGAAATAGTTCAGGAAGGTGGCGAAGAACGCCCAGATCAGCGTCCACAGCAGCACCTGGGAGAAGGTGTTTCCGTAGGCCGCCGTATCCGTGCTCAGAAGCTGACGGAAGTTGTCCCAGCCGACCCAGGTGAAGAGCTTGGACGGCGGCTGATGGGTGGCGTCGAAATTGGTGAACGCGACGAGGATCATGAAGATGATCGGCAGGATGGTGAACATCGCGACGCCGAGC
>CADBNX010000327.1 GCA_902796115.1 uncultured Eubacteriales bacterium | reverse complement strand
GAAACGCTGAAAAAGCAGTGGTCCGCCTTTATCCGCGTGATGGGCGAATGCTACGCGGATAAAGTGGACGTATGGGACGTGGTCAACGAGGCCATGTGCTGCCCGCGCCGCCACCCGGAATTTCCGCTGCTGGATCCGGAGTATTCCTACATCGACTGGTGCTTTGCGGAAATCGAAAAAGTGTTTCCGAAGCAGCACGGCATATTCGAGCTCAACGAAGCCACGCACATCAATACCGGCGCGCCCGCGGACACCTACTTCGGCCTCGCGAAGCGCCTGATCGACAAGGGGCTTCCCCTGCAGCAGATCGGCTTTCAGTTCCACATGACCACCGGCGAGGGCGGCATACGGCACCTGAAGAACGAGAACCTTCCGCCGGAGGAAATCATCAGAACCTACCGGAAATTCGCTTCCCTCGGCCTGCCGCTCGCCATCACGGAAATCACAGTGCCCAGCCGCATGGAAGGGTTTGACATTGAGGAAGGCGAAGAAGTGCAGGCCGAAATCACGCGGAACCTGTACCGGCTCTGGTTCTCCCTGCCCGGCATGAGCACCATCACCTACTGGAACCTGATGGACGGCGTGCACTGGAAAAACGAAGGCGACTGCCGGGGCTGCCTGCTGGACGTGAATATGAAGGAAAAGCCCGTCTACCAGGCGCTGTATCAGCTGATCCAGCGGCAGTGGAAAACCTCGCTTGAAGCACAGACGGATGATAACGGCGAGATCGCGTTCCGCGGCTTCTGCGGGGAGTACGACCTGACGGCGGATACGGAAAACGCCCGTCTCAGCCGCGTTGTCGGCGTTCACCGCGGAACGGACAATCAGATCCGCGTCACGCTGTAAAGGAGCTTCTTATGCGTTACGCCATGATCACCGGTGCCAGCCACGGCACCGGGCTTGCCATCGCGCGCCGCTTCGCCCGGGCGGGATACGGCGTCATCCTGACCAGCCGCAGCGCCGCGCAGGCGGACGGGGCCGCGGAAATCATCAAAAAGGAATACCCCGTTTTTGCCGCGGGCTATGCCTGCGCCGCCGGAGATGAAGAACAGGTAAAACAGATTTTTCATGACCTTGCCGCGCAGGAGCGTTTCGTCTGCGCGCTGGTGCTCAACGCCGCGGACCTGGGCATGAACCAGCCCTCGCTGACCGTGCTGCTGGACGAATGGCGGCAGGTGATCGAAACCAACCTGGTGTGGAATTTCTCCGTGATGCGGGAAGCCGCAGAGCACATGAAGCGGCTCGGGGGCGGCAGCATCGCCGTCATCGGCAGCAACACCGCCCGCCGGGCCATCCCGGACCGCAGCGCCTACATCGCCTCCAAGGGCGGCCTCGTCGCGCTCACGAAAGCGCTTGCCGTCGAATGGGGCGAATACCGCATCCGGGTAAACGTGGTGGTTTCAGGTTCCATCAAAACGGACCGCTGGGCCAATCAAACCGAGGAATGGCGTCAGATCCGCCGGGACCGCGCGCCCATCGGGGATATCGCGGATTTCGACGATATCGCGAACGCGGCCTTTTTCCTGTGCAGCGACGAGGCCCGGATCATCACCGGCGCGGAGCTGTGCGCGGACGGCGGGGTCGACGCGCAGTTCCTGCCCAAATGCGCGCGGTGAGGGGGCGCTTCGCTCTGCCCGCGCGGGGGGAATAGGGAATAGGCAATAGTGAAAGTTTGTCGCTTCGCTCAGGGGACGGTTCCCTGTTCTAAAAGACATGGGGACGGTTCTGCTGTCTTGCCAGGCAAGACAGCAGAACCGTCCCCATGTCTTACAGCGAACCGGAAGCCCGGTGAAGGATAGGTACACACAAACGAAGTGCAGAGCATGCCATCCTGAACCGCAGTCGAGGGACGGAGACCGGAGGGATGACAGAACGGCTGCGACGATCGCAGAAACAGAAAAAAGAGAAGAGAGAAAAGAGAAGAGTGAAGAGCGCTTAATTCGTTTGATCTTTTTTCGAGAGAGGAGTATGGCCGGGTGAACGGTTGGAACGCATGGCGGACAACAGATTCTTCGCGGTCCGTACGCGCTCAGAATGACACGCGGGATGCTTGATAACGCCACCCATGCTGCGACGATCGCAGTGAAGAGTGCTTGGAACGATTGATCTTTTTTCTGAGCGACGCCACGAACTTGAACTATTGCCTATTGCCTATTCCCTCTTCCCTATTCCCTTAAACCCATGGTACAATGTTCCCCGAACGGGCGTTCCGCACGCCGATTTCCATGAAGGAGGACAGGGCCATGACCGGTTTTTATCTTGATTTCCCGCCCACGAAAGGCAATCCGCGCAACAGCGAAGGCGGATTCCTGCAGCCGGACGAAAAAACGATCCTGTTCGCGTATTCCCGCTATTCCGGGGAGTGCGCGCATGACTACGCCACGGCGGATATCGCGCTGATGCGTTCGCGGGACGGCGGGAAAAGCTGGGAGGACGCAGGTTTCATCACGCGCTGCGCGGATCTGGGCGCCATGAACGTGATGAGCGTATCCCTGCTCCGCATGGGAAACGGGGATATCGCCGTGTTTTACCTGGTGCGGATCAGCTGGGAAGAAATGTACTGCGTGCTCCGGCGCTCCGCGGACGGAGGCGCCTCCTGGAGCGCGCCTGTGCGCTGCATGCCGCGCAAGGGGTATTTCGTGATCAACAATGACCGGGTCACCCGGCTCTCATCCGGGCGTATCCTGATCCCGGCGGCGGAACATCCGAACTGGTTCGACAGCCAGGGAAACCTGCATTTCATGCCGTCCGACGCCGTCTTTTTCTATTCGGACGACGATGGGGTGACCTGGAAGGAATCCGGGGCCCGGGTATCCGTCGACGCGCCGGTGTGCGCTTCCGGCCTGCAGGAGCCGGGCGTTGTGGAGCTGAAGGACGGCACGCTGTGGGGCTGGGGCAGAACGGACCTCGGCCGCCAGGCGGAGTTCCGCTCACAGGACGGCGGGCTCACCTGGACCCGGGCACAGCCCTCGCGCTTTACCTCGCCCTGCTCGCCGCTCTCCATGAAACGCCTCACGGACGGACGCCTGATGGCGGTGTGGAACCCGGTGCCGCATCATAATATCACCGTGCTGAACCGGGCGACCGGCAACCGCACGCCGCTGGTGTACGCGCTGAGCGGGGACGACGGAAAAACCTGGAGCGACGCCGCCGTCATCGAGGATGATCCCGATTCCGGCTACTGCTATACCGCCATACTGCCCCTCGGCGGGGACGTGCTGCTCGCGTACTGCGCAGGCTCCGCCGCGGATTTCGACAGCTGCCTGAGCCGTCTGCGCATCAGGAGGATGGAAGTCGCAGG
>CADBNX010000326.1 GCA_902796115.1 uncultured Eubacteriales bacterium | reverse complement strand
GCCCGGCCCTGTCCGGAAACGTACTGAAACGGAGGAACATGATTTTGCGGACATTGAGAATCATCCTGATCGTGCTGGCACTGGCAGCCATCCTGATTGCGGTGCCGTCCGAAAATACCCTGGCGGAGGTCGTTCCGATTCCCGTGGACCGGCAGGTGATGGCGCCGATCAACGAAGCGTATTATCTTTCTGATACGGAGTATCAGGATCCCTCACTGCATGTGGTCATTGAAAAAGGCCGTTTCATCCATCCCGATCCGGACGGCAGGGAGAGCGGCACCAACTACCTGGTGGCACGCATCACCGTGGCGGACCCGAGCCAGCTGCGCACGGCCCTGTGCACCAGCGACGGGCAGGGCGATACCGCGGCGGTGAACCTGGCCAAACGGGTGAACGCGGTGCTGGCCATCAACGGGGATTATTACACATCCAGCCGTCCCGAGGCGGGCAAGCTGATCATCCGCCAGGGCGTGCGGAAAAAGAAGATCACCCCGAACCGCATGGGCCTGATCGACCAGCTCCTGGTGGATGAAAACGGGGATTTCACCATCCTGCGCAATGCCACGCAGGAGGATCTGGAAGGCTTTAAAGGCACCGTTATCAACTCCTTCGGGTTCGGCCCGGGGCTTGTGGTCGACGGGGAATTGATCGAGGAATTCGATAAGGACGCAGTGTACGATATCGGCTTCAACCGGCCGGCGCAGCGGATGTGCATCGCGCAGACGGGCCCGCTGAGCTATCTGTGCGTCGCGTCGGAGGGCCCGGCGGATACGGGCAGCGTAGGCCTTACCATTCCGCAGTTCGCGCAGCTGGTCTACTCGCTGGGAGACGTGCGGAACGCCTACGGACTGGACGGCGGCACTTCCTGCAACATGGTTTTCCACATGCAAAAAATCAACTCCGTGGAGGGAAAGATCCGTCCCCTGCGCGATATCATCTACTTTGCGAGTGCCTGGGAGGATGACTGATGCCCACCGTGCTTTTCACCGTTTTTTCCCTTCCGGTCACGGCCTTCGCGGTCTGGACGGCGGCGGGCGCGCTCCTCTGCTGCGCCGTGACGCTGCTCCGCGCCCGCGCGAAGGGCATCGGCCGGGACCGGACGGAGCGGTTTCTGCTTCTCTCCCTGATTCTCGGCGTTTTCTGCGGGCACCTGGCGTATACGCTTGCCCGGATCCTGTATGTGTATTACGACTACGGCATGGAAGCCGTTCTCAATCCGCTCAGCGGCGGTTTCCTGTTTTTCGGTGCGCTGGCCGGCGTGGCGCTGGCCGCAAAGCTGGCGGGCCTGAAGGAAAAGCGGGGTTTTTCACGGCTTCTTGACGCCGCGGCGCCCGGCCTTATGATTCTCATCGCGCTCTGCCGCCTGGGGGAGCCGTCCCTGAGTCAGGGGTACGGCCCGCAGATCGAAAACGAGCGGCTTTTCTTTTTCCCGCTCGCCTTCCGTCCCTTCGAATGGGACGAATGGTATTTTGCCCTGTACCTGGCGGAAGCGCTCTGGGCGCTGGGCTGCGCCTGCTTCCTGCTGCTGAATAAAAAGAAGCGCGCCGCCGGGCAGGAGACCCTGATGGCGCTGATCCTGTACTGCGCGGCGCAGATCGTGTTCGAATCCCTCCGGCGGGATATCACCGCCAAGTGGCTTTTCGTGCGGGTAAGCCAGCTTCTGTCCGTCGTCGCGCTGGGCCTGACCCTGCTTGTGTGCATGCTCCTGCGCCGGCGCTTCCGCGTCGGCCGCTTCCTGCTGTTCCTGGTCTTTACGGGCGGCTGCGTCGCCCTGGAATTCGCGCTGGATAAACCCCTGATGCTGGGAGACCGCGCCATCTATTTTGCCAACTGGCTGGTGTACGTCCTGGAAATCCTCTGCGCCGCCGCGATGGGCATCCTCACCTGGCGGACAGTGATAGGCGAGCGTTTCCGGTCGGGGAGCTCGCCGTTCCCCGACGGTGCCACCCCCCGTGCAAAATGACCTCCCGCGGCGGAAAGCCGGGACACGATTCCTGATGGAATCGTGAAACTGTTTTCCGCGCCCGCGCTCATTT
>CADBNX010000325.1 GCA_902796115.1 uncultured Eubacteriales bacterium | reverse complement strand
GCGCACTTTCCGCAGGATTCATCCACCGTGAAATCGAGGAAGAAACGGGCGATATCGACCATGCAGTTGTCTTCATCAAGAACAATCATTCCGCCCGATCCCATCATGGATCCGATCTCGATCAGGGAGTCATACTCGATCGGCACATCGATATGGGAAGCCGGAATGCATCCGCCGGAAGGACCGCCGGTCTGCACGGCCTTGAATTTCTTCCCGTTCGGGATGCCGCCGCCGATATCATAGATAACCTTGCGAAGGGGCGTTCCCATCGGAATCTCAACCAGACCGGTATTATTGATCTTGCCGCCGAGCGCGAACACCTTCGTGCCCTTCGACTTCTCTGTTCCGACTGCCGCAAACCATTCCGAGCCTTTCAAAATGATCTGAGGGATGTTGGCATACGTTTCTACGTTGTTGAGCATGGTGGGCTGGCCGAAAAGACCCTTCACGGCCGGGAACGGCGGACGGGGCCGCGGCTCTCCGCGGTGTCCTTCGATAGACGTCATCAACGCCGTCTCTTCGCCGCAGACAAAAGCGCCGGCGCCCAGACGGATATGAATGTCAAAATCAAAACCGGTCCCGTAAATATTCTTTCCGAGGAGTCCGTAATCCCTGGCCTGCGCGATAGCCAGTTTGAGGCGCTTGACTGCGATCGGATACTCTGCGCGAACGTAGATATATCCTTCCGACGCGCCGATCGCGTAACCGGCGATCGCCATCGCTTCCAGCACACTGTGCGGGTCACCTTCGAGAACGGAACGATCCATAAAGGCTCCGGGGTCGCCTTCGTCGGCGTTGCAGGCCACATACTTCTGGATTCCGGTGCTTCCGTCGCCATAGGCAAACTTCCATTTCAGGCCCGTCGGGAAACCGCCGCCGCCGCGTCCGCGAAGCCCGGATTTGAGCACTTCGTCAATGACCTGTTCGCGGGTCATCGCCGTCAGCGCCTTCTTCAGGGCCTGATAGCCGTCAAATGCAATATACTCATCGATGTTTTCAGGGTCGATCACGCCGCAGTTCCGAAGCGCGATACGCATCTGATCTTTATAAAAATCAGTGTTTTCAAGCCCTTTTCCGGGGTCGTTTTCCGCAGAACCGATCGTGTATTCCTCAACAGGCTTGCCGCCGATTACATGTTCGGCAACAATGCGGGAAATCATATCCGGCTTGACGCGCACATAAGTCACTTTTCGGTTGTCCGGGGTGATCACGTCAACCATGGGCTCAAGCCGGCACATGCCGATACAGCCGGTCTGCGATACGGTAACATTCTGAAGATTGCATTTCTTTACTTCATCCGCGAATGCCTGCATCACGGGACGGGCGCCGGCGGCGATGCCGCAGGTTGCCATACCGACCACGATTCGGGTCGTATCTCCTTTTTCTTCTTTGCGGGGATTAATTTTGTCGAGCGTCGCTTTTCTGATCTGCTCGAGTTCCGCCAATGATTTCATCGCAGTATTCCTCCTAATACAGGTTCAATTAACAGAATCCTTCCACGCGTAAGATGCTTCCTCAGGCGCGATACTTAGCCAGAATCGCCGGAATCTGATCCGGTGTCAGACGGCCGTACACCTCGTCATTGATCATCATAACGGGAGCAAGTCCGCAGGCGCCCAGGCAGCGGGTTGCCTGCAGCGTGAATTTGCCGTCCTGTGTGGTACTGCCGACGGGAATCCCCAACTCTTCGCTCAGTTTGTCCAGAACCTTCTGACTGCCCTTCACATAGCAGGCAGTGCCGAGGCAAACGCTGATCAGATACTCGCCTTTCGGCTGCAGAGAAAACTGAGAATAAAACGTTGCCACACCGTAGACATCGCTCAGTGTCGTATGAAGCGCATCGGCAACGTATTTCTGAACATCGATCGGGACACAGCCGTAAATCTCCTGTGCGCCCTGAAGCACGGGCATCAGTGCGCCGGGCACATTCCGATGCTCTTCGATTAATGCCTGAAGCTTTTCCAGTTTTTCATCTTGTAATGGCATCCGCAAGCTCCTCCTTTTTTATCGGCCTTGTCACCGGAGTGTCTGAACCGATTTACTCGAAATATAATATCATAAATCCTCCTCAAATACCACACTTTTTGGGAAAGAATCGAAAATTCTTTTTGTTTTTCGTCAGGGTGCGTGTCATCGATCATCTTTACGGTTTGAAATGATTATTTGACACCAGCACTGTATAGTCATATAATATGGCTATAAACTTAAGGAGGTAGTTGAAATGGCTGACATTGAAAGCATCGTAAAACAGATCGTTGCGAAACTGACGGGGGATTCTTCCCTGATTGATGCG
>CADBNX010000324.1 GCA_902796115.1 uncultured Eubacteriales bacterium | reverse complement strand
CGGAAATCACCGACGCGGAGTTTGACACCCAGATCAACTGCAACTTCCGTTCCTCGCTGAAGCTGATCCAGCAGTACGCGCCGGCCATGAAGGAAAAACACTGGGGCCGTATCGTCACCATCGGCTCCGTGCAGGAAGTGAAGCCCCATCCGGATATGCTGATCTACTCGGCCTCGAAAGCCGCGCAGAGCAACATGGTGCGCTCCCTCGCCTCGCAGCTTGCCCCCTTCGGCATCACGGTCAACAACGTGGGGCCCGGCGTCGTGAATACGGACCGCAACGCGAAAGCCCTTGCGGATCCCGCCTATGTTAAGCATCTGATGTCCCTGATCCCGGTCGGTTTCTGCGCTGAAGCGGAGGATATGACCGGCATTGTGCGCCTGCTGTGCACGGAGGAAGGCCGCTACATCACCGGGCAGAACATCTACCCGGACGGCGGCAAATCCCTGTAGGGTGTTTCCGCATCAACCTGCGCGTATCTGATTCATCCTCTGGCAATGCTTTTCTCCTGTCCGGAGACCGCGCTGCCGGGGGATTTTTTGCGATTCCCTGCTCTGTTTAATCAAGGAATCAAATGGCCGTCCCTCTTTATCGCTTCGAGCAGACAATCCGTAATCCGGTCAAAACCCGCATCGGTTGGATGGAGGCCGTCTCGAAAATAGTAAGAATCAAGCGGCATAAAGCTCTGCCCCGGAAGCACGTGCAGCTCAGGGTACTTCCGTACGATATCCCGGATAATCAATCTGATTTCCTGAATCGTAATAAAGTGGTCCGTATCCTCATCCCTTATGGACATCATCGGAAGCACAACAAAAGTAGGTATTCCTGGATACAGTGCAGTAAGATTTTCAAAAAAACCGCTGACATTCATCTCAAATTGTGTACGTGTTTTCACCAGGCTTCGGTCATTGACTCCGTAAGCCACAGTAATCAGGCTGGGACACAAACCTACATCCCTGACGATATTCGGTTGATAGGAACCTCCGCAGATGCCCAGATTCAGCAATTCCATATGAAGTGCCCTGGCGATCTGCATCGGATACGGGCGGCCGGGAGAATCAGCAGCTTGCATTCCTTGGGTGATGGAATCCCCGAAAGCCATATACAAACCTTTACGCCGGGGCAACGGTTTCACAGCCGCATCGGCAGAAAAAGTGATGTCGGTAAGCTCCAGAATTGCAAGCGGATCCAGATAGATTTGTGCTTGACATTGCCTGTCTGGAAGCGGGAAATGCAATTTTATCATTCTTTCTTCACATGAGGAGGAAAAAGTTCGTGTGCTGGAGTGCTTTCCGTCCACGTACAGTGAGAAGCTGAGCTGCCGTCCGGGGCGCAAAAAACGCAGCCACAAAGATAATTCAACCCATCTCGCATTCGTTTCAAACTCAACCGTAACACCGGCGCAGCCTCTTGCCAGCATCAGATGAACTTCCTTTGTCACTCGGTACCCATCCAGCTGTTCTTCCGTAAAACGGCGGGGCAGTAAGCCGGTTTTCTTCGTTTCAACCATGAGTGCCCCGTGAATATACTGCTCATTCAATTTCATCAAAAGATCTCCCATTCAATACTGCTCTAGCATATCAATACAGCTTCGCAGAAGCTTTTGAGTCAGTAATAACCGTTCTCCCGATCTGTGCTTTCGCTATTTCAGTCTTCCGGTTGAGATCAGAAATCGATTCCCAATTCCGTCAGTTCCTTCTTCAGCGCAGCAAGCCGCTCCCGGTCAAATTCTCTTGACGGGAATACGGCGCTTCCCACATCGTAGCCTTTCAGGCATAGCGCCGCCTTTGTCGCCGGAATCGCACCGTGGCGGGAATGGCGGATCAGCGCGTCCGTCACACGGTTGCACCGGTACTGGTATTCCTGCGCTGTACGCCAGTCCCCGCACACGAATGCGTCATACAAACCCACATACCATTCCGGCATGATATTGTATGTGGTGCCGATCCCGCCGTCAGCACCCATCACAAGGCCGCACAGCAGCGTTTCGTCCGGTCCGTTGATCAGATTGATATCGCCGCCGTTTACTTCCTTTGT
>CADBNX010000323.1 GCA_902796115.1 uncultured Eubacteriales bacterium | reverse complement strand
GCGGTGTATGCCGATTTGTGCCGAAAGGAAAAAATGCCGCTGGGGATCGTGTTTGACTGGAGCAGGGTGGAATAAGACGGGGCGGCGTGCTCCCGGGGGATGAAGTGATTCTTGGCATAGGGCGTTCCGAAAACATAATCCAGGATTTTAAATACCTCTTCGTCTGAGAACTGTTCTGGCTCCTGAAGCAGCTTCTCCAGATAAGCTCCGCGTGTACAGAGACGATGGGTACGTTCCTTATTCTTCAGATCGGAAATCTGCTTTTTGAGCTGCTTTTCCTGCTGTTCTGCTTCGTGCTTTTTCTGTGTCGCTCGCTCATGCTGGGCAAGTAGTTTATCCAATTGGTTTGCCATCGGTCTTTCTCCTTCCTCTCGGTATTGGACATAAGAAAACGACCAGCGGTTCTGCCGGTCGTTCCTGTGGGTATGGAAAAGCCCAACGGCTGTGATCCGTTGGGTTAGAAAGAGTAACAGGAATTATGAGCACGCGTGTTCACAATCCCACAAATAATGGGGATGCCTTCAGTTGATCAGCGCAACGTAAGCGCCGGGTTCGCTATCAACTTTGTGACCAATCCTCTGAATCCGCTCAGAAGCTGTTTGTCTGTCAGCTCGCTGATCACGGTTGTCAATCTGATGCCGGCGTCTTTGGAGGACGCGCCGCAGTGATAGACGCGTTCGTTTGCTGTGCAATAATCCAGAACGATAAACCGGTCATGTGTGGTTCTGCATGTCTGACGAAAATCGACCTGAATAGCCGGGAACTCCGTCTGAAAGTCAGTATAGTCATGGGCATGAAGCTGATTGCCGAGATTGTCGCTGAAAACGGTCACTTTCACGCCGGTTCGAATACTTTGCAGAAGCCGAAGGGTCTTGATGCTCACATAATTATCGATGATGAAGATCGTATGCTGAGCCCGGGCGTAAATCTTGATATACGTTTCGTCGGCCAGGGCGGGCTGACCATTCAGGATCAGATACTCCCTGGGGTGATCTTCATCTGCTTTCTTCGAGAGATCCAGAAGGAAGGGCGAAATCTCTGACTTGTGAACGGTATCACTCATCTGGGTGAAAACGGTATTCAGCTTTTCTTCATGTTCCATCAGCTGAGATTGGATGGCGTGAACTGTCTGTTGGGTGTCGGACACCTGCATGGATAGTCGGAGATAGTCATGCTGGGTAAGCAGGCCCTGGTTTTCCACAATGAAGTCTTTCATGGCTTTGAATGCCATGACCAGGGCTCTGCTCTGCCGGATTGCGACTTCTCCGCGCAAAACAGTCATCAGCATATATATGCCTTGCTCAGTAAATGCATAAGGTAGGTACCGTGTACCACCCCAACTTGAGGTGAAATTTTTGCACCTCAAAATTGTGTTGAACTCCTTCTTGGTCAGCTGAAACATGAAGGCATCACCTTTAAACTTGGCAGCATTATTCCTAACCTGCCGATTGAAGTTTTTTTGTTTCATAGCCATAAATCGCTGCCAATTCAAAGTCCAGCATGACTTTTACGCCGCGAACGACATAGATTTTGTCACGGATCGTCCGTTCATCCACGATAGCAATCTCAGTGCCATGATCAGGACCATTTCCCTTTGATTCTTCGCTCATTGATCATCCCTCCGCAATCTGCCAGACTCGTCTGGCAAATCCAAGCTGATTATAGCTGAGAATGACACTGGCTGCAAGTTGATTCTCAGTTATGCCTAAATCATTATAATTGTACTAATCGTTGAATATGGCTGAACAGTTATGCAGAGCGTGTGCGAAGCGCTCTGCGGGATCGGGTTTGTCTGAATTGTGCTATCTCCTTTCTGAGCAGTCGGTTTACTTACAACTACTCAGCCATATTATGTATCATGACTCTGCACAAGGCGTCCCGAACCGGGCATCCGGGATTCCGATACCTTTTCGCGTGAAACGGTTCAGACTTTTGAAACGGCTTCTCCGGATAAGCTCCGCGGGTACGGAGACGGCGGATATGTTTCTTTTTCTTCGGGATTTATTGCCCGGATTCGCACTTTTTTGGCCGAATACACATCGGGAAAGCGCCGAAAACACATCCGGATAACGGCAAAAAAGCCCAAAAACAAATCCGGATGGGCTGAAAAACATATGGACGGACGATTGCATGCGCCGCCGGAAAGTGGTAAAATGAGACCAGAAAACACGGGGAAAAAGATCGGATCGCTTTCTTTTTTCCCGGGGAGGCGAAGACGGATTGACGATGAAGAAAGCGGACGGCGGCGCGCTGATTCGCCGGCAGAGCTTCGGGAGGCGCCTGTCGAAGGATTTTCAGCGCAACAAATACGTCTACCTGATGCTGATCCCGGTGCTGGCGTTTTATATTCTTTTCAAATTCCGCCCGATGACCAACATGGTGATCGCCTTCCAGGATTACAAGGTGTTCAAGGGCATTGCCGGCAGCAAATGGGTGGGCTGGAAGAACTTCGAAACCTTCTTCAACTCACGTGACTCATGGCGGCTGATCCGGAATACGCTGCTGCTGAGCCTGTATTCCATCGTATTCCATTTTCCGATGCCGATCATCCTGGCGCTGATGATCAACGAAGTGAAATCAAGCAAGGCGAAGCGGGTCGTGCAGACGATCAGCTATATGCCGCATTTCATTTCCATGGTCGTTATCTGCGGCCTGCTGCGGAACTTCCTGGCCTCCAACGGGATCATCAACTCCATCCTGTCTGTGTTCGATCCGGGCAGGGAAAGCTTCAACCTGCTGTCGGACCCGAAGTATTACCGGACCATCCATATCATGAGCGGCGTATGGCAGGAAATCGGCTGGGACTCCATCATATACCTGGCCACGCTTTCGGCGATCGATCCGCAGCTGTATGAGGCGGCGTATATCGACGGTGCCAGCAAGCTGCAGCGGATCCTGCATGTGACGCTGCCTGGACTGGTGCCCGTCATCAGCGTCAAATTCATCATGCGCGTCGGGCATGTGATGAGCGTAGGCTATGAAAAGATCCTGCTGCTGTACAACCCGGCGATTTACGAAACGAGCGACGTGATCGCGACCTATCTGTACCGCTACACCTTCCTGCGCAGCAATTTCAGCCTGGGCGCCGCGGTGGGCGTGTTCAACACGCTGGTGAGCATCGTGATCCTCGTGTCGGTCAATACGCTGTTCCGGCGCTTCACCGAAGACAGCCTGTGGTGAGATGAGGGAGGTGAGAGAGAATGGCGATCGTTGAAAGAAAAACGGTTGGAGAGCGAACGCTTCACGGGGTGAATATCCTGCTTCTCGCCGTGATGACCGTATTGTTTCTCTATCCGATGTGGCACTGCCTGATGGCGTCCTTTTCCGATCCTTCCAAGCTGATCGGATACCGCGGGTTCATCTTCTCCCCGATGGGCTTCTCGCTGGCCGGCTACAAAACGGTGTTCCATAATCAGAACATCATGATCGGCTATGAGAATACGCTGTTTTACGTGATCGTGGGTACGGTGATCAATATGGCGCTGACGATCCTGGGCGGTTACGCGCTCAGCCGCCGTCAGATGATGTTCAAGCGCGCGGTCACCCTGATCATCGTGTTCACCATGTATATCGACTTCGGCCTGATTCCGGCGTTCCTGAATGTGCGCGATCTGGGCCTGTACGATACCCGGTGGGCCATCATCCTGCCCGGCGCGATCAGCACCTACAACATGATCGTGATGCGCACCGCGTTCGCCGCGCTGCCGCCCTCCCTGGAGGAATCGGCTATGATCGACGGCGCGAACGACTTTACCATTCTTTTCCGGATCTCGCTGCCGCTGATCAAAGCGACCTTCGCGGTGGTCATCCTCTTCTACGCGGTGGGACACTGGAACGCCTGGTATTCCGCGCTGGTTTACCTGCAGGATCGGAAAAAATTCCCGCTGCAGATGTTCCTGCGCGAGATACTGATCGCCAATTCCTCCTCCGTGACGGACGGGGAAACGAATTCCATCGACGGGATCCAGTTCCTGGACGAACTGCTCAAATTCTGCACGATCATCGTATCGACGGTGCCGATCCTGGTGATTTATCCCTTTGTGCAGAAGTACTTCGTGACCGGCGTCATGGTAGGCTCCGTGAAGGAGTAGCCGCCGCGCCGGTATCTCACATGATCATAAGGCGCTGCATGACAGCCCTTATAATAAGAAAGGAGAAGACCTATGAAAAAGTTCCTGGCAATCCTCTTGATGCTGGCCATGATGTCCGGCACCGTCCTGGCGCTTGCGGATGCGGAAAAATTCGCAGGCTACTATGTTCCCCCGGCTGAAAACCCGGGACAGTACCCCATCGAGAACGGCGGAACGCTGACCTACTGGATGGTCATCAACGCCGGCGCGGCGAACTTCATTTCTTCCTATGACGAGAACCCCGCCTATCAGGCCATTCAGAAGAACACGGGCGTGGATATCGAATTCATCCATCCCGCCGCGGGCAACACCACGGAGCAGTTCCTGACCATGCTCGCCTCGGGCAAAATCCCGGACATGATCCTGATGAACAACCAGAGCTGGTACACCGGCGGCCTGCAGGCCATGTACGACGACGGCATCATCATTGATCTGACCCCCTATCTGGAGCAGTATGCGCCCCAGTACAAGGAAATCGTGGACAGCGATGAAATGTGCCGCAAGCAGGCGACCCATGACGGCAAATACCTCGGCATGTTCAAGATGACCTACGCTGAGAAGATGCCCTACAACCGCTTCAACACCAACAAGGACTGGCTGGACGAAGCCGGCATGAAGGAACCCAAGACCATCGACGAATACGAAGCGTTCTTTGACTGGATCCTGGCCAACAAGCCCGACGTCGCTCCCGTATACTTTGATATCAACGGTGCGGCCGAGCAGACCATGAACCTGACCATGGGCGCGTTCGATTTCATCTACACGTTCTATCTGGATCAGGCGACCGGCAAGGTGAACCACTGGAGCCAGGCGGAAGGCTACAAGGACTGGCTGGAGCTGATGAACAAGTGGTACAGCAAGGGCTACCTGAGCAAGGACTTCATGTCCCTCACCCTGACCGAAGCGCAGGCCATGTTTGACGGCGGCAAGATCGGCACCATCGCGGACAGCGTAGACGCCACCTGGAGCCGCATCAAGAAGCTGGACGAAAACAGCTACTTCCAGCTGACCAACCTGCCCTACATGCGCAAGGAAGCGGACAGCATCCTGGGAAGCAACCTGGCCAACAACCGCATCGGCGACGGCGGCGAGTGGGTAAGCGTGGTAACGACCGCCTGCAAGAACGTGGAAGTCGCGGTGCAGTATCTGAACTACGGCTACTGCTATGAAGGCTCCCTGATCTTCAACTGGGGCATCGAAGGCGAAGCCTGGAACTGGGGCGACGAAGGCCTGCCGGTATTCACCGAGCTGATGACCAACAACCCGCAGGGCATGACCATGTCCAACGTATCCTACGCCCTGAAGATCCACTTCGGCGCGAAGTACTGCTATCCGGACGCGATCGCTTCTCCGGCTGTCGCTTCCGATAAGGCTTCCTACGAAATCCGCACCATGTGGGCAGGCGATATCGATCATGAGCAGAACTTCCTGCAGCTGCCCCCGATCAACCTGACGGCGGAAGAAGCGGCCGAGCGGACGGACATCATGGCGCAGATCAATACCTACGCCAAGGAAATGATGTACAAGTTCATCACCGGCGCGGAATCCCTCGATAACTATGACGCGTATCTGGCCGAACTGAAGAACCTGAATATCGACCGTGCCATCGAGATCACGCAGGATGCGGTGGATCGCTTCAACGCGAAATAAGTGCATCGTTTCAGCCGAACGGCAACAGAACGCCGGGATGAGCTGAACCATCGAAAACAAGGCAGCCGCCCGTCCGGGCAAACGGGCGGGCGGCTTTTCAGAAGAACCGCGATACATGGAACTCAGCGGAAATCAAGGAGGTCTCACATGGCGTTACTCTGGCGGAAGGATGAAAACGGATACAGCCTCTGCGAAGGGGAGGAAGAGATCCTGCGCGTGCCCGCACAGGCGGCGTGCACGGACAGCTTTGTCTCCCTTGCGCCCGGCGCGTGGAAATGGACCCGGAAAACGGAAAAGCCGGTATCCGAAATGCGCATGACGCTGCGTCAGGCGCAGCCCCTCACCTGGTGGCTGGTGCCGGGTGTCAACTACAACGGCAACGGCTGGGGCAGCGGCGCGCAGTATACGGGCTTTGACTGCGGCGGAGAGCCCTGGACCTGGGCCTGGCACCGTACCAGCATTCCGGCCTGCACCTTCGCCGAAGGGGAAAAATGGGCGGCCGGGCTGTTCGGAGAGGAAACGGGCGGCATGAGCTGTTCCATTACGCGGGAAGACGGATGTGCGGTGCAGAACCTCATCTGGCCGGTTCAGGAAGGGCCCAAGACCCTGTCGAAGCGCTGCTGGCTGCCTGCCTGGCGGGAGGAGATGGCGCCGCAGGACACGTTTACGGGCATCATCTTCGTGACGCGGGCGTTTCGTCCCCGGAAATCCTATCAGAAGCTGCTCGCTTTCGCGTGGGATTATTTTGCGCGCGAGGTGAAAATGCCCCGGCAGCCCGAAGACGTCGTGAAACTGGATACCGTGTTCTTCCGCACCAAGTGGTACAGGAAGCCGGACGGTCTGGTGGGCTATTCCAGCGCGTTCTGCTGGGATGAGACCGTATGCATGTATACGCGGAGCCAGGCCTTTGAGATCGGCTGGGTGGGCCAGAACGCGTCCCTTTCCTGCACGCTGCTGCGGGAGTACCTGAAAACCGGGGAAGAGGACCTGCGGGACAAGGCGATCAGCGCGCTGGATACCTGGGTGAAATACGCAAGGCTGGACAACGGCCTGTTCTACGTATCCCTGATCGCGCCGCCGGAACATCTGGATTCGGTGAACAACGGCAATATCCCGCTGCAGATCGACGCCTGCAACCTGGGCACCGGCGCCGTGTATCTGTTCAAGGCCGCAAAACTCGCGGAACAGGCCGGGGTGCCGCGCCCGGAATACCGGGACATGGCGATGGACCTTTGCGATTTCGCGTGCCGCGCCCGGAAGGAGAACGGGGAATTCGCCAAATCCTATTTCATCGACGGCAGCGTCGATTCGCCCCACGGCTCGGTCGGCGCGTTCATGATCCTGCCGCTGTTTGACGCGTGGGAGCTGACCGGGGACGAAAAGTATCTGACCTGCGCGAAACGCGCCTATGATTTCTATCAGGGCGAGTTTGACAAAAACGGCTTTACGACCGCGGGCGCGCTGGACAGCTTCTGCATCGACAAAGAGAGCGCGGCGCCCCTGCTGCGCGCGGCCGTGCGGCTTTACGACATGACGGGCGAGGCGCGGTACCTGGCGGAGGCGCAGGATATCGCCTGGTATCTGAACACCTGGCTGTTCATGCATTCCATATCCTTCCCGGAAGGCAGCGTGCTCAGGCAGATCGGCTACGACAGCTACGGCGGCACTTCCGTATCCGCCGCGCACAACGCGCTGGATCCCTACGCGGTATACTATGTGCCGGAGTTCCTGCGCCTGGCGGATCTGACCGGGGAGAAGCGCTGGGAGCAGATGGCGCGCGCCATGTGGTACAACGGCATCGAGCGCATTTCCGACGGGACCATGGTGATCGACGGGCGCATCCGTCCGACCGGCTTTCAGGATGAAAGCTGCCGGCAGACCCACTGGGGCCGTACGGATAAGCGGTTCTTTGTGACCAGCGGGAACTTTGTCAACTGGCCCGGCGCGTTCCGGCAGGTGGCGCTGGATATGATCGAAAACTGGGACCGGCTGCGTTAGGAGGAGCGTAAAGATGGGTATTCAGTTTATGCAGGCTATCGCGAACGATGCGGGCCAGGAAATGAGGGAAGTGCCGGCAAAATTCCGGTTTTCCTGCGGGGTGACCTTTTATCGGCCCGGCTGGGCCGGGCTGTGCTTCGGTATGGACGGAAAGCACGGCTGGGCGATGTTCGCGGATGTGCACAGGCAGGAAGCGCATTTTCTGGAGCTGAAGAACGGCGCGGTATGGCTGGACCGCGGCATGCGCCGGCTGACGTTCGGAAAAGATACGGAATATCCGATGCGGGCCGAATACGACGGGCAGGTGCTCCGTGCTTATTTCGACGTGAACCCGCTCGATCCCGATCCGTGGCCGCTCTTTGAATTTCCGATCGTGCTGGACGCGCCGAACGTGGGCTTTGACACGGGCCGCGGCGCGGCGGAATGGAAGGAAGCGAAGGCCGAAGCGCTGACGGAGCCGTTTTATACCGGGGAAACCTTCACCAATCCCGTGCGTATCGGCGCGGACCCGGATATCCTGCTGCATGACGGTGTCTACTATCTGTACAACCGTGTGCCCAATGATCCGAATTCCCGTGAGGACGCGTATCTGTACAACGGCTCGGACCGGGCGGATATGGACACCGCGGGAGATGAAAACGCGGTGTTCCGGGTGACCAGCTCCCGTGACCTTGTGCACTGGTCCCCCTACAGGCTGTGCTTTTCCCGGGACGAGAAGCTGAAGGGCGCGTTCTGCATGAGTCCGAACGTGGTGGAAAAGGACGGATGGTTCTATCTGTTCTTTGCCGGCGGACGCATCGGGGGAGACGAGAGCTTTCACATCTACTGCGCCTCGTCCCGTTCCCCGGAAGGCCCCTTCGAGCTGCGCTGCCGCGAACCCATTCACCGGAATGTGAAGGAGATCGGCGGCATGCCCTTCGTGGATACGGACGGTACGGTGTATCTTTCCCTGGTGCGGTTTGACCGCGGCAACCTGATCTGGCTGCAGAAGGTGCATCTGAAGGACGGCGCCGCCGAGGCGGAAAGCGAGCAGGCCGTGAAGATCCTCACACCCGAGGCGGATTACGAAACGGACGAATACGGCCGCATCGTGGAGGGCGGCGTATTCATCCGGCACGGCAGATGGTATTACATGATCTACGCGGACGGGCATTACCTGGGCCATTACGGAGAGAGCTGCGCGGTGGCGGAAAACATCTTCGGACCCTATGTGCGGCAGAAGAACAACCCGATCCTGCATCACCACTTCATGGCGGACGGAACCGGGGACGGTATCGTGATTTACAACGCGGACCGGAGCGAGGTTTACCTGGGCTATCACCGGCACGTATCCCCGACGGACGTGGAGCCGCGCATGACCTGCCTGGACCGGATGAAATTCGTGCCCGATCCGGAAGGCGGCCCGGATATCCTGACCGTTTGGGGGCCCACGGTGACCCCGCAGCCGATCCCCTTCGGGCTTTCGGAAAAGAAATGCTGAAAACGACAGAATGAAAAAAACGATTGAAGAAGGAGAAGAAAAATGAAGTTCGCGTGGAAGAAGGAAAAGAAGCAGTACGTGCTGTACGGTGAGGATCAGGCAGTCGCCGTGATCGACGCAATGACCGGCTGTGAGGACAGCTTTGAGGAGATCGGCGAGGGCGCGTTCCGCTGGGTGCGGAAAGCGAAAAAGCCGAAGGACGAAATGAGAATGACCCTGCGCTCCGCCGATCCCCTGCGCTACTGGCAGGTGCCCAGCGTGAACTACAACGGCAACGGCTGGGGCAGCGGCGCCCAGTATTCCGGATTCGGATCCGACGGGGAGCCCTGGGTGTACGCCTGGCACCGGGTGGCCATCCCGGCCTGCACGTACGCGGAATCGGAGAAATGGGCCGTGAGCCTGTTCGGCGAGGAAAAGGGCGGCATGAGCGGCAGCATCTGGGAGGAGGACGGGAAGGCCTGCCAGGCGCTGATCTGGCCGGAAACGGAGACCCCGAAGGTGCTCTTCAAGCGCTGCTGGATGCCGCCGTACCACGGCAGCATGGAGCCGCAGAGCGAGTTTTCCGCGATCATTTATGTGACGCGCGCGAAGGAGATCCGGGAAAGCTATCATGACCTGATGGATTTCGCGTGGCGGTATTTTGAACGCGATGTCAGAATGCCCTACACGCCCGAAAAGGTGGAGCAGCT
>CADBNX010000322.1 GCA_902796115.1 uncultured Eubacteriales bacterium | reverse complement strand
GATTTCCTCCGCCACGGCCTCAAGCTTTTCCCGGGTCCTGCCCATCAGCACCACTTTTGCGCCCTGGGCCGCCAGTTTTTTGGAGATGACGGAGCAGAGCACGCCGCCCGCGCCGGTCACGACCGCGATTTTTCCCGTATAATCCATATCCGAATCCCTCCTGATGTTTTATTTCAGTTTCTCTTACAGCAGCTTCTCCGCCGCGTTTCGATAACATACCCGTTCGATCAGATCCTTCAGCACATCCCGGTCTGCCGGAAGCTCTCCCGACCGCACCTTTCCCGCCAGATACCGGCACAGCGTCCTGCGGAAATAATCGTGCCGCACCATTGAGAGCGCGCTGCGTGAATCCGTCGTCATGCCGAAGAAGGACGACAGCACCCCATAGCAACTCATCCATTCCATGAAATCCGTCATGCCCCGCAGGTGATCGTTCCACCACCACGGCGCGCCGGGACCTACCTGTCCGCGTGCGAAGGAGCCGGACAGGGTGATCTGCGGAATCATATCCGCCGGATTCAGGCAGAACAGCAGCACTCTGGGCAGCGTTCCGTCCTCCGCCTCGATATCCCGCAGGAAGCGGACGGTATCATCCGGATCCGTACCCGCCCCGATGCCGGCAAATCCGCCTGCCGCGCCCGCGACCCGCCTCAGATACGGGGACGTCTGCCGCAGAGCGCCGATGTGGAGCAGCAGCACCCAGCCGCGGTCCCGGCATTCGGTTCCGAAAAAGCGCAGTATTTCGGATGCCAGCTTATCCTGATCGCATTCCGCAAGTTTTGCTGTATCCGCTGTTTTCTCCGCGCAGTACCGGAACCCCGCGTCCAGCGAAATATCCATCACATTGCAGCCGTGCGCGGCGAAAACACGCAGCCGCCCGCGCAGCGCGGCCTTATAATCCCCCACCGTGCCGACGGAAGCGCCGGATTGTTCCGCAAGCGTCCGCAGCGTCGCCTGATCCGGCTTCAGCGCGGGATCCGCCCGCAGGGACGGCACCACACGCATCCCCTCCGGCATCGCGCCTTCCGGCGGATCTTCCGTGGGCAGCATGCACGGCGCGGTATAGACCCCTCCCGCCCGGCGCAGGATATCGGCAACGCCCATCCCGCCGCCGCGCAGTCTGCTGTCCATCACGTCCCACAGCGCTTTCGCGTTCTGCCCGTTGATCGGAAAATCCCGCAGGTCCAGGTCAAAGTACTCCGCCATTTCCAGTTCCGCCCAATGGCACAGAGGATTGCCCGCAAGCCTCGGAAACACCGCGCACCACGCACGGAATTTCTCAAACGCGTCCGCCTCGCCGGTGATGTATGTTTCATCCACCCCGCAGATGCGCATCGCCCGGTGCTTGTATGGATCGCAGGTCAGCCACAGCGCCGCCGGATCCTGCTCCGTACGGTTCTCCGCGAGAGCGGGAATGCTCAGATGATTGTGATAATCGATCAGCGGCAGGTTTTCACAATACGAATACAGTTCCCTTGTCAGTTCATCCCCGAGCAGAAGGCCGCTCTTCATTCCGCCTTCACCTCGATTTCCGCAAGCGCCAGCGCGCATCCGTCCGTTTCGATGCCGATTTCGGCCGTCCCGCACGCGTGCAGTTCATACTCCTCCGTGCATTTCAGGGTGCCTTCCTCCCGCAGCACGGCCTTATCCGTTTCGGTCAGCGGCTCTTTGAGCCCCTCCCGGATGAATTTTTCATAGGGATTGGTGTGGAAGCGGTCGATCAGATATACGCGCACGTTCGCATCCCCCGTCAGCCCTTCGAGGCGTACGCGCAGCTTCTCCGGCTTCACTTCCCGGTCAAAATGCTCCGGGGCGCGGGACAGCAGCACGCAAATCTTCCCGTTTCCGCGTGTCGCCAGCGCGTTTACTTCTTCCGTATCCCCGCTGCTCTCAAGCAGCTCGTCTCCGAGATTTGCCATCATCTTATAAGCGTTGTAGATCGGCTTTGCGATGTGGTCCATCGTGAACAGGTTGCGGAACCCGGAGAAATTCACAACCATTTCATGTTGTCCGGAAAGGCAGATCATCATTTTGTCCACGTCCACATCCTGCTGAATGTACCGCGTCACCATCTTTCCCATGTACGCCGCAAAATCGCTCTTTTCCCGGAAGATGAAGGACGGGCACTCCTCGATGTTGTAGAACCCGGCACTCGCGGCCCCCCACTCGTCCACGAAGATCGGAAGCCCTTCAGGGTAATACTTCCGCACGATTTCCTGCAGCACCAGGTGCTTCTCCAGGGTATT
>CADBNX010000321.1 GCA_902796115.1 uncultured Eubacteriales bacterium | reverse complement strand
GCCGGGGAGATCATTTCCCGGGAAGCTGTGAAAATCATGCGGGCTTATGGAATCGAAACCGTGCGCGTCGCTGTCCGACCGCAGAAGGAGGAAAAGATATGGAGTATTCCGACGTAAAGAAACTGGCGGACCGCATCATCGGGAACATCGGGAAGGTGATGATCGGGAAAAAGGAAACCGTCGAGCTGCTGCTTTCCGCGATGCTCTGCGGCGGACATGTGCTGCTGGAGGACGTGCCCGGCACCGGGAAAACGACGCTGGCCAAGGCACTGGCCGCGTCCATCGACGGCAAATTCGAGCGCATCCAGTTCACGCCCGACCTGCTGCCCGCCGACGTGACCGGCACCATGGTGTACCGGCAGCATGAGGGACGCTTCGAATTTGTGAAGGGGCCCGTGTTCTGCCAGGTGCTGCTCGCGGATGAGATCAACCGCGCCACGCCGCGCACGCAGAGCGCGCTGCTGGAGTGCATGGAGGAAAGGCAGGTCACGGGCGGCGGCACGACCTGGCCGCTTGAAAAGCCGTTCCTGGTGATCGCGACCCAGAACCCCGTGGAATCCCAGGGCACCTTTCCCCTGCCGGAAGCGCAGATCGACCGGTTTCTCCTTCGCCTGACGCCGGGCTATCCGGACGCGGAGGAATCCCTGCAGATGATGCGCCGTTTTTCCGCGCAGAGCCCGCTGGAAACGCTCGCGCCCGTCGCTTCGTCCGCGGAAGCGGAGGAGGCCGCGCAATGCCTTCCCGAATGCCGCGTATCCGATGATCTGCTGCGCTACATCATCGCCCTGTGCGAGGCCGCGCGGGATCCGGAGCGCGTGTCGCTCGGCCCGTCCCCGCGCGCCATGCTGATGCTGATGCGCGCGAGCCGCGCGCTCGCCGCAGTCCGCGGGAGGGATTACGTGATCCCGGACGACGTGAAGCACCTCGCGGTGCCTTCTCTTGCCCACCGCATCGTGATGCGCGGCTACGGCACCGGACAGGACAGCGCGTCCTTCGTGCGCGAACTGCTGGAAAAGGTACCCGCGCCCACCGAGGAAAGAACATGAACATTCTGGCCATCCTGCTGGTCTTCGGCGTCCTGACCCTGCTGTACGGCTTCGTGCTGGCGCATTTCGGCATGAAAAGGCTCGAGATCACGCGGAAATTCTCCCGTCCCGCGGTGTTTGAAGGCGAACGCGGGGAAATGATCGAGACCGTATCCAATTACAGTCCCCTGCCGGTGCCCTGGCTGCGGGTGGAAAGCCGCATCCCCGGCGGACTGCAGCTGGGAAAAATGGAAAACCTGGATCTGAACGGGGGCATGTATTACCAGAGTATTTTCACCGTGCTCCCGCGCCAGCGCATCGTGCGGCGGCATTTTGTGCGCTTCGCCCACCGCGGGGTCTATAACGTGGGCAACGCGGCGCTCACCTGCGGCGGCGTATCCGGGCTGAACAGCCACTCACGGGATCAGGACCTGAACGCTTCCGTGGTCGTGTGGCCCCGCCTGCTGGACGAGGACGCGCTGCCCCAGCCGGTGGCGCGCACCATCGGCGAATGGCTGCTGCGCCGTCACCTGTCGGAGGACCCGTTCACCACCTGCGGCATCCGCGCCTACCGGGACGGCGACCCGGTGCGCGATATCCACTGGCCCGCCACCGCCCGCACCGGCGAGGCGCAGGTGCGCGTGCATGAGAATACCGCGGCCGTACGGCTGCTTGTGATCCTCAACGCGCAGCTGACGGAGGGCCAGTGGGCGCAATTGATGGATTACCAGCAGGGACCCGTGGAATACGGCATATCCGTCGCGGCGACGCTGTGCGTGAAGGCGCTTCGCGGCGGCATGGCGGCCGGCTTCGCGGCCAATCTGAAGGACGGGGAGCGGGATGATTTCGGGGTCTATTCGCCCCCCGCGGCCGGCGCCGCCCGCGAGGAGGAAATTCTGAGCATGATGGCGAAAATGCGCATCGTGCAGACGCTGGGGTTTGAAACCTTTCTTTCCCGGATGGAGATCCCCCGCGGCACCGATGTGCTGATCCTGACCGGGTATGAAACCGATGACATGCGCGCGCATTTCCGGCGCCTGCGCATGTCCGGATGCACCGTCACGGTGCACGACTACACGAAGGGAGGATAGAGCCATGGAGTCCGGGCGCACCTTCTTTTCCCGTCTCGCGGCGCTGCGGCGGCCGCTGCTGCTGCTGCTTGCCGTCGCTCCCGCGGCGCTTACCGTCCTTTCTTTTGTGTCCTCCGCGTCGCAGGGCGCGTTTGTCACGCTTTTCCTCTGCGCGCTGTTCTTCTGCGCGCTGTGCCTTTTTATCCCCGGAAAAATCCGTGTGCCGGCGGCGCTCGTCTTTTCCGCGGCGCTTCTTTTCGGCGGCCTGATCCTGCTTCCGTGGCGGGATCGTCCTGCCCTGCTGGCGCTGCCGCCCATCCTGATCATTCCGCTGCTGGCCTCGCTGCGCATGTGCTCCTGGGATTCCAGGCAGGAGGTGCCCGGCTGGTGCGTCATCGCGGGCTGCGGGGCGTACGGCATTGCCTGGATCCTGCATACGATGCCGCTGGATTTTGATCCGGCGGGCACCGCGCTGGGCTCGGTGAAGATCTTTTTCGTGCTGTTCGCTTTTTTGTCGCTGTATACGATGAACCGGGGCGCGCTGAACGCCCAGGCCTTTACCGGACGCAGCGTGCCCGTGCATGTGAAGCGCATGAACCTGCTCATGTGCGGGGGCGTCGCGGTGCTGACCGGCCTCATCGCCGCGATCCCGCAGATCGCCCGCGCGATGGAAGCGGCCTGGAAAGCGTTCGTGTACGGGGTGTTCTGGCTGATGGACGTGATCAGCAACCTGCTTCTGGGCAATTCCTCCGGCGGAGGCGGCGGAGGAGGGGGAGGCATGGATCTGAGCGAACTTGGCACGTCGGAGCCGAGCGCCCTCTCGCGTTTCCTGGAGAAGGTGGTCATGGTGCTGGCGCTCGCCGCCGCTGCCGTGCTGGTGCTCTGGTTCCTCCGCATCGTCTGGAAAAAGCTGCGGCGCGGCCTGAAAAAACTGCTCGCGCTCGTCGGGCAGGGCATCCGGGACGCTTCGGAGGATTATATCGACGAGGTGGAGGAACTGAAGGCGGACAGCGGGGAGCATGCCTCCCGTCTGCGCCGCGCGCGGAGGGGCCCCCTCTTCGGCCGCGCCGCCACGCCCCGGGAAGCCGTACGCCAGGGATACGGCGCGCTGTACGGCCGGCACAGGGAATGGAACCCGGGCAGCACCGCCCGCGAAAACCTGCCGGAGGACGGAGCCGCGATCTACGAAAAGGCGCGCTACAGCGAGCATGAGGTCACGCAGGAGGACGCGGATGCCTTCCGGGAAAACATCCGCGGGATCAGATAGACGTTCCGGAAAAACACGGGCATCCGCTTGCATTGCCCCGTTTCCTGTATTATAATCTGTAGCGTTTCATTTCCCTGCGAAGGGGCTTAAGCTCGATCCGCCGGCACGGCCCGACGGATACGGATTTTCGGAGGAGTTATGCTGGATATCAATCTGCTGAGAACCAAT
>CADBNX010000320.1 GCA_902796115.1 uncultured Eubacteriales bacterium | reverse complement strand
CTTTTGCCGAAGTCTGCGGAGTAGGGGGTCTGAATGACACATGCTTTCATCATAAGGGCTCCTTTCCTGTTGAGAAGATCATTGTACGCTGCTTCCGTAATACAGAAGCTGCCGGGCAAAAGAGGGCGGCAGCTCCTGCGTATCATTTTTTCAGCCTTCTGTCACTGGCGCGGGACAGGGCGCCGCCCGCGGACTGGAAGATCTGCACCAGGATGACCAGTACGATCACTGCGAGGTACAGCACCGCGTATTTATATCGGTTGTAGCCGTCCATGATGGCGATTTTTCCGAGACCGCCTCCGCCGATGGCGCCGGACATGGCCGTGTAACCCAGGATGGTCGTGATGGCCAGGGTGAAATTGCTGATCAGGGAGGGGACCGCTTCCGGCAGCAGCACGCGGGTCATGATCTGCCAGGGGCTGGCGCCCATGGACTGCGCGGTTTCGATCACGTTCGGGTTCACCTCGCGCAGGCTGCTCTCAACCAGACGGGCCACAAACGGAAAGGCCGCGATGACGAGGGGTACGATGGAGGCGGTGGTGCCGACGCTGGTGCCCACGAGGACCCGGGTCAGCGGGATGACCATCACGATCAGGATCAGAAACGGCACGGAACGCAGAAAATTGATGATGACGTTGACGGTTTTCATCAGTGCTTTGGGAAGCGGCCGGATGCCGTGCTCGTCGCCGGATACCAGCAGCATGCCCAGCGGCAGCCCGATCAGGATGGCAAAGAGGGTGGAAAGCAGGGTGACGTATACGGTTTCCCACAGCGCGAACGGAAACTGATGCAGCAGATAATCCCACGCTTCCTGCAGCTTTTCGGGCTGAAAGGCTCTGGCAAACTGATTCATTGTGCGTCATCCTCCCCCTGATCTTCGACGGTGACTTTCACGTTGGGGTTCCCGGAAAGGTACTCGGTGGCAGCCTTCAGGGCTTCCGCGCCGCCCGGGATGCGCAGCAGCATATAGCCGTAAACCTGGCTGCCCGCGGTACGCAGGGAAGCGGACTGGACGGACGCGGCGATTCCGGTATCGATGGCCATTTTGGCCAGCAGCGGCTCCTGCGCCGCCGGCGCGCCGGAGTATACCAGACGCAGGTACTGCCCGCGCAGCGGCTCGAGGGAGGCGGCCATCTCCGGGAATACCAGGTTTCGGGTCGCTTCCGCTTTCGGCGCGGAAAACACCGCGCCGACCTCGCCTTCCTCCACCACGCTGCCGTTCTCGAGGATTGCGACCCGGTTGCAGATCTCCTGCACCACGCTCATCTGATGCGTAATGACGATGACCGTGATGCCGGTTTTGCGGTTGATGTCGCGGATGAGTTCCAGGATGGCTCGGGTCGTTTTCGGATCCAGCGCGCTGGTGGCTTCATCGCACAGCAGCACGTCCGGGTCCGTAGTCAGCGCCCGCGCGATCGCGATGCGCTGCTGCTGACCGCCGGAGAGCTGGGCGGGATAGGCTTTGGCTTTATCGGGAAGGCCGACCGTTGTGAGCAGCGCCAGGGCTTTTTGCTCTGCCTCCGCTTTTTTCACACCGGCCAGGCGCAGCGGCAGCATGATATTGTCCAGGCAGTTTTTCTGCATCAGCAGATTGAACGACTGGAAAATCATCGAAATCTTGCGCCGTGCCGTACGCAGCTCCTTTTCTCCGAGGCGTGACAGATCGACTCCGTTCACCGTAACGGTGCCGGAGGAAGGACGCTCCAGAAAATTCACGCACCTTACCAGGGTGCTTTTGCCCGCGCCGGACATGCCGATGATGCCGTAAATGTCCCCGTCGTTGATGGTCAGGTTCACATCGCGCAGGGCGTCCACCCGGCCGTCCGCCGTGGAAAAGGTTTTGGAAAGATTGCGGATTTCAATCATAAAACTATCGGCGCCTTTCTCTTATTCCTGCCGTATGAATACTGCTCCGCTCCAGAGAGAGGAGCGGAGCAGCGAAAAGACGGAATTACTTTGCGAGGTTCAGCGCGTTCAGATCCTGCTGCTGGCCGCCGTAGAGGCCCATCGGCTCCACGTGGATCTCCAGCACGCTCACCACATGGGTGCCCTGCTCCTGATTGAAGTTGATCAGGTAGGGGGTATGCTGGAAGTAGTTTGCGAATACTTCGCCGCTGTCCACCACCATGTTGGGCTGCACATAATCGGCGTATTCGATGACGTTCAGGGTGATTTCCTTTTCGGCCAGGATTTCCGCCGCCACCTTCAGCACTTCGGCGTGGGGGGTGGGGGAGGCAGCGACCGAGATCGTCGCGCCCTTCAGGGCCGCGTAATCCAGTTCCGGATCAAAGCCGTCGCCGGGTTCCGTCACAACGCTGATCACACTGCCTTCGTAGGTTTCGGTGATGAAATCGGCTACCTTCCTGCTGGACAGTGCGGCGATGAGGGCCTTGGTTTCGGGCTTGTCCTCGTTGCCTTCCTTCACGCAGAGGATGTTGTTGTGCGTGGAATACTCGCCTTCGATGATCAGCGCGTCCTTGGCGGGCTTCAGGCCGGCTTCGATCGCGTAGTTGGAGTTGATGACGGCGTAATCCACGTCGGGAAGCACGTTGGGAACCATCGCGGCTTCCACTTCGACGATTTCGATGTTCAGCGGATTCTCCGTGATATCGTTCTTGGTGGCGGTGAT
>CADBNX010000319.1 GCA_902796115.1 uncultured Eubacteriales bacterium | reverse complement strand
TTCAGCATCCAGGATGTTACAGAACCGCAGACGATCAGCAGGATATCTGTTCTTGCGGAAGCCCAGCCATTCCAGAAGCCTTCAAGCGCCATGATAAAATCGCTCCCACGTGTATCCATCCATGAAAGCTCGTCCAGAAAGATGACCTTCCTTTTCTCTGCGGAACGCTGAATCAGCTCTTTGAGCAGTTCAAAAGCTTCAAGCCAGTTTCTTGGTTTTGCGAAGTCCTTTAAGCCATATTCCCGAAGAGAAGCACAGAACTCAAACAGTTCATCCATCTGCTTCCCGCCATAATAGCCTGTGTGCTGAAACGTGAACCGTGAACGCATACTTTCGCGAATCAGATAGGTCTTTCCAACCCTGCGCCTGCCATACACGGCAACAAACCTGGATTCATCTGCCCGAAAGGCTTCTGCCAGGACTCTCTGTTCTTTTTCCCGACCGATCAGCATATCTTCAGTCCCCCCTGTTTGCATAATTCCGGCGCTAACCCCATTTTACACGATATTAGCGCCAAAATCAACGGCCGATTCCGGCGCTAACTCAGAAAACATATGACTTAGCGCCAACAAACTCACAAGCTCAGGGGTTCTCTGTGAATTCGGTCAGCTGTTTCTGAGTTTGCGTATCACAGCGATACGGAACCCTGTCAGCCCGGACGTCTGGCGGATCGATACGCCTTCCTTTCATGCTTTGTCCAGCGCAGCGTCCCGTTTATCTCTCTCCGGGCGCTGAAACTCCGCCGCGTTTTCACATCCGCTTTTCCGTCGGATCAGCTCCCATGCCCGGCTGTCCGTCAGGTGTTTTCGCGGCTGATCCTCCATATCCATGCATTTTCTTCGACCGACTGCTCGTTCCGCTCCATGAACCGCTCTTCGTCCATCATCTCCCTTACCATCCGGCTGGAAGGACGTCCTCCGCAAAGTACTTCTGCAGGCTGCTGTAAGCCCAGTCTTCCGGCCTTTCGCACAGTCCGGCCTTGACAGGATTCCGGCGGATATCCGGGTCACCGTCAGAAGATACGCGTCATCTTCTGCCGGCTCGCTTTTGAACCGGTCCCGGAACAGATGCCCTGTTCGTTCATATTTCCCGTTGTACCGGTCTACATACGACACCCCGATCCGCTTGAAGATGGTTTCCGGTCTGACTTCATTCTCATTAACATGCAAAAAAACATAGAATCGCGGAAAAGTTGCAAAGCCGCAGTGCGTCAATGGAGGGGCTGTCTGACATGCCTGTTCACGCATCGGGGGATCGCAGCTGCCAGGCGGATCTGTTCCCGACGGAAGCGTAAAAAGAATTTTCGCGATCCGGTGCATCACGGCGCGTCTTTATGATACAATACCCTTTGAAAGGGGGCTTTCCGATGTGGTATTCCGAGCTGTACCGCCGGCACCTGTGCGATATGCATATTGACGAGTGGGATGAGGAATTCCTGTCCCGGTTTTCTCCGGAAACATACGTCAGGAATCTGAAGAAGGCGCATATCAATTACGCGATGCTGTACCTGCAGTCCCATGTGGGCCTGTGCTATTTCCCTACGAAGGCGGGCGCGATGCACGCGGCGCTCCGGGGACGGGAAACCCTGATGCGGGACACCGTCGACCTGTGCCATGCGAACGGGATCCGCGTGTGCGGATACTACAGCCTCAATTACAACACCTGGGCGCATGACCGGAATCCCTCCTGGCGGATGGTGGAGGCGGACGGAAAATCACGCCGGGAAAAAGGGGAAGCGGCCGAGGGGGCGGACCATGCCGCGAAACGAAACGGACGCTACGGCCTTTGCTGCCCGAACAACCCGGATTACCGGCAGTTCGTGTTTGCGCAGATCGGGGAAATGCTGGATTTCTTTTCCTGCGACGCGCTGTTTTTCGATATGCCGTTCTGGAGCCACACCTGCTTCTGCCCCCGCTGCCGGGCGCGCTGGGAGAAGGAATGCGGAGGGCAAATCCCGGAAAACCCGGCGCCGTCTTCCGCGGAATATATCCGGCTGCTGGAAAGAAAATACGCCTGGATGGGAGAATGGACGCAGGCCGTCGCCGCGTTTGTAAAGGAGCGCGCGCCGCAGGTGGCCGTGGAATTCAATTACGCCTCCGCGGTGGACGGCGGCGCGGACAAGGGCTGCGGCGAGGAAGTGAATGCGGCGGGCGATTACTGCGGCGGGGATCTGTACGGCGGCATGACGGAGCATTCCTTCACCTGCAAGTATTATCAGAGCATCACGCGCAGTCAGCCGTTCGAATACATGTTTTCCCGCTGCAAACCGGCGCTTCGCATGCACACGCTGACCAAAACCGCCGATGAGATGAAAACCGCGGTGGCGCTGACCGCCGCGCACCACGGGGCGACGCTGGTGATCGACGCGATCGATCCCGTGGGCACGATGGACGAGCGGGTCTACGCGCGTATCGGGGAGGCCTTTGCCCTTCAGGAACCCTATGAACCCTATTTCCGGGGGCGGATGCTGACGGACGCAGGGATCTTTTACAGCCTGCGCAGCCGCTTTCGGGCGATGGATGCGGCCTGTGACAGCAGGGACGGCGCCGTGGGCGCCTTTGACGCGCTGCTGCGCCGGCACATCCCGACCGGGGTCGCGGGCAGGGAGAGCGATCTGGCGCGGTACCCGATGCTGATCGCGCCGATGCTGACGGAGATGGACCGCAGCGAGACGGCGCGCCTCACGGCCTACGCGGAGGGAGGCGGCGTCCTGTATGTGAGCGGCGCGGGAAGCCGGGAACTGACGGAAACGCTGACCGGCGGCAGGATCATCGGCCTGACGGAGACGGACAAGATCTACCTTGCGCCGACGGACGCGGCGGGCGGCGTGTTCGGGTGGTTCAACAAAGCGTATCCGATGCCCTTTGAGGGCCGCGCGCCGATCCTCGACGCGCCGCGGGACGTGAAGGTGCTCGCGACGCTGACCCTGCCGTATACGGGTCCCGGGGAAACGCGCTTTGCCGCGATCCATTCCGACCCGCCGGGACGGCCGACGAATGTGCCGATGATCCTGGAGCGCACGGTCGGAAAGGGAAAGGTGATCTGGAGCGCCGTGCCCATCGAGAGCGTGCGGATGGCGGAATACCGGGACGTATTCACCGGCCTGCTCTGCGCCGCGCGGGGAAGCGATTCCTTCCGCGTCGCGGGGAGCATCCCGGAGGACGTGGAAATCACGCTGTTTGAAGACGCGGAGGGGCTGCTCGTAAACGCGGTCAGGCTGTGCAACGAATCCGTATCGCCCGCGGTGCCCGCGTTCGGGCTTTCGGTGCAGACGGACAGCGCGCCGAAAAAAGTGCTGCTGCTGCCGAAAAAGACGGAAATCCCGTTCAGATACGAAAACGGACGGTGCGCCTTTGACGTGCCGGATTTCCGGATCCTTTCGATGATACAGATCCTCAAATAAACTGAGAAGGAGAAAAGCATATGATCATTACGGTAATCGGATCGGGACAGATGGGCTCGGCCCTCAGCTGGCCTTTGCGGGACAACGGGCATACGGTGCGCCTGGTGGGGACGCCGCTGGATCGGGAAATCATCGACCGGCTGCGGCAGGACCGGTGGCATCTGAACCTGAAGCGCTTTCTGCCGGAGGGCTGTGAGTTTTATCAGTTCGGGGAAATGGAAAAGGCGCTCGCGGGCTGCGATTTTGTGATCGGCGGCGTGAGCAGTTTCGGGGTGGACTGGTTCCTGGAAAACGTATTGCCCGCGCTTCCGGAAACGCTGCCCGTGCTTTCCGTCACGAAAGGCCTGGTGGATCTGGAGGACGGAGAGATGATCACCTATCCCGAATACTACCGGCGCGGCCTGAAGGGGAAAAAGCTGAGCCTGAACGCGATCGGAGGCCCCTGCACCGCGTACGAGCTGGCGGACCGGGACCCGAGCACGGTGGAATTCTGCGGAGAGGATCTTTCCCTGCTTGAGAAATTCCGTCAGGCGATGCGGACGGACTATTACCACATTTCCATCACCAACGACGTAACGGGACTTGAAACCGCGGTGGCGCTGAAGAACGCGTTCGCGCTGGGCGTGGCGCTGGCGGTGGGGCTTTCCGAGAAGCGCGAGGGCAGGGAAGGCGTGATGCACTACAACAGCCAGGCCGCGCTGTTCGGCCAGGGCGTGAAGGAAATGCGCCGCATTTTCACGCTGACGGGCGTTTCGGAGGAAAACATCATTTTCGGCGCGGGCGACCTGTACGTGACGGTATACGGGGGCAGGACGCGCAAAATCGGCACGCTGCTCGGCCGCGGCATGAGCTTCGCGGACGCGAAGGCGGCGCTGAACGGCGTGACGCTGGAATCCCTGGTGATTACGACCCGCATGGCGCGCGCCATCCGCAAAAAGATCGCGCGCGGGGAAGCGAGCGAAAAGGATTACCCGCTCCTGCTGCATATCGACGATATCATCAATCACGGCGCGCCGGTCGATAT
This sequence comes from uncultured Eubacteriales bacterium, assembly GCA_902796115.1. Lineage (GTDB taxonomy): Bacteria > Bacillota > Clostridia > Christensenellales > Aristaeellaceae > RUG756. The sequence continues at coordinate 1,850 of CADBNX010000319.1, read as the reverse complement.
TCCCTGGCAGGCATTTGAGGAGACGAGGAAAGTATGACGGAAAAGCGCTACGCGCTCGGGGTGGATTTCGGCACGCTGAGCGCCCGCGCCGTACTGGTGCGGCTGGACGGGGGCGGCGTGGAAGGCAGCGCGAGCCTTCCCTACGCCCACGGGGTATTTCCGCTTCCGGAAGGCGCGCGGGAAAGCGGGCGGCGGCTGGAGCTGCAGGATCCGGCGGATTATCTGGAAGCGCTTGAGACCACGGTGCGGCAGGTGACGCGGGATATCGACCCCGCTCAGATCGCGGGGATCGGGATCGATTTTACCTCCTGCACCTGTCTGCCGCTCGCGGAGGATCTGACGCCGCTGTGCCGTATGGAGGCGTTCCGGTCCTCACCGGACGCGTATGTGAAGCTGTGGCGCTCCACAGCCCTTGAAGAGGGCGAGCGGGTGCGGCAGGCCGCCGAAGCGCGGCACGTGGCGTGGCTGCGCAATACCGGCGGACGCGTATCCGCGGAATGGCTGCTGCCCAAGATGCTGGAAACGATGGAGCACGCGCCGCGGGTGTACGAAGCCACGGCGTACTATATGGAGGCCGGGGACTGGCTGGTCAGCCTGATGTGCGGCGAAAAGGTGCGCAGCGAGAACCTGGCCGCGTTCAAGAATTTTTACCTGGACGGATATCCGGACCGCGCGTTTTTCCGCGCGGTGTCACCGGAATGGGATGATGTGCTCGCCGGGCCGCTGCGCGGACGTGTGGTGCGCGTGGGCGAAAAGGCGGGCGTGCTGACAAAAGACGCCGCGGCGCGGCTCGGACTGTGCGAGGGCACCCCGGTGGCGGCCGCGATGACGGACGCGCATATCGGCGTTCTGACCGCGGGGCTGACAAGCCCGGGGGACATGCTCTCCATCTTCGGAACCTCCGCCTGCCACATCCTGCAGGAGGACCACGAGGCGCTGCCCACGGGCATCGCCGGCTGGACCCGGGACGGAATCCTTCCCGGGCTCTGGTCCTACGAGGCCAATCAGCTGATGGGCGACGGTTTTGAATGCTTCGTGCAGCGCTTCTGCCCGGAGCGCGTCCGAAGGGAAGCGGAGCAAAACGGGGAAAGCGTATATGCCGCGCTGAACGCGGCGGTGCGGGATATGAAGCCCGGACAGAGCGGCCTGACGGTGCTGGACTGGTTCGGCGGCAACCGCTGCGTGCTGGGCGACGGGGCGCTGACCGGGGTCATCGCAGGGCTGACGCACCGCACGGAGCCGGCGGAGATCTGGCACGCGCTGCTGGAGGCGGCCGCCTTCTCGATGCGGATGATCCGGGATAATTTCACGCACTTCGGCCTGCGCGTGAAGCGCATCGTGGCGATGGGCGGGCTGGCGAACAAAAACGCGCTGCTGATGCAGATCGTCAGCGACGTGCTGAATCAGGAGATCGAAATCTGCGCCGCGCCGGAAGGGGCCGCGCAGGGCAGCGCCATATACGCCGCCGCGGTGAGCGCGTACGCGGGCGTCGCGGAAGCGGTGCGCGCGATGGCGTCCGGGACCGGTCTGATCTACCGTCCGCGCGCGGACGCCGCCGCCGCGTATGAAGGGCTCTACGCCCGTTTTGCCGCGCTGCACGATCTGCTGGGCCGCGAGCACCCGGAACTGATCCGGAGATGAACTCATTTCATGACAATGTGATGGAAGCAAGAAGATTTGTTTATACGCCTGGCAATTGGAAGAAAAAAATGGTACCGATGAAATCCGGGAGGGTAACATGACGGTCGGGAAAACGGATTATCTGACACGGATCATTGAGTGTTTTCCGGTGCGGAACAGCGCCGCGCAGAAGGAGGCGTTCCGGAACTGGGCCGCCGAAGAGGCGGAGA
>CADBNX010000318.1 GCA_902796115.1 uncultured Eubacteriales bacterium | reverse complement strand
TCGTGATTTCTTTGCTCCTGCTGATTCCCTCCGTGCTGGGGATGGCCGCTACCAGGACCAAGTATGATCTGCTGTATTATCTGCCCGGGGATCTGGAAACGGTCCGGGGCCAGGAGATATTATTGCAGGACTTCGGCAAAGGCGCTTTTTCCCTGCTGGTGACCGAGGGCATGACCCTCCGGGAGCAGGAAGCCATGGAAAACGCCATCAGGCAAATCCCCCATGTGGATTCCGTCATCGGCTATGCCTCGATCACCAAAGGCACGCTGCCGTTGGAGATCATCCCGCAGAATTTACGGGAGCTGTTTCAGCGGGGGGACTGCATGCTGTCAGCTGTGTTTTTTGATGAAGGCTCCTCCGCGGAGGGAACCATGGAGGCCATTCATCAGGTACGAGCCGTGGCCGGAGAAAAGTGCTTTGTGTCCGGCTTGTCCGCCGTGGTGACAGATACCAAGCAGCTGGTGGAGGATCAGGAAGCGGTTTACGTCGGAATTGCCGTGGCGCTGTGCGCCCTGGTGCTGATGATTACCATGGACAGCTTCCTGCTGCCGCTTATCTTCCTTGCATGCATCGGTATCTCCATCCTGTACAACATGGGCACCAATTACTTCTTCGGCGAAATCAGCTACATCACCAAAGCTGTAGCCGCCATTCTGCAATTGGGCGTCACACTTGACTACTCCATCTTCCTGTGGCACAGCTACAAGGAGCAAAAAGCGCTGACAGACGACAAGGATGAGGCCATGGCCAATGCCATCTGTCTGACCTTTACCTCGATCTTGGGCTCCAGCCTCACCACAGTGGCAGGCTTCATCTCCATCTGCTTCATGAGCTTTACTCTGGGCCGCGATCTGGGCATCGTGATGAGCAAGGGCGTCGTGACGGGCGTGCTGGGCACAGTGGTCCTGCTGCCCTGCGTGATTCGTGCCCTGGATAAAGCCATCGAAAAAACCAGCCACAGGCCATTGCTTCCAAACCTGCGTTTCCTGGGGGCTTTCGTATCGAAGCATTACAAAGCGCTGTGCGTGATCCTGGCCGTCATGATCGTTCCGGCCTTTTACGGATACCGGAATGTGCATGTGTATTATGATATGAGCAAGGTGATGCCGCCGGAACTGCCCTCCGTCATCGCCAATAAGAAGCAGGCTGAAACCTTCGATACGGCCACCACCCATCTGCTGCTGGTGGACGCCGGCGTGCCTGCGAAGGATGTGCGGGCAATGACCGAGGAAATGAAACAAGCGGACGGGGTGAAGGATGTAATCGGCATTGACAGCTTACTGGGCGCCGGCATCCCGGAATCCATCATTCCCAAAGACGTGCTGTCCATCGTGAAGAGCGACAGGTATCAGCTCATGCTGATCAACTCCGAATATGTCATTTCCACTGACGAGGTGAACGCCCAGATCGATACGCTGAACCGTATTCTGAAGAAATATGACCAGAGCGGGATGCTGATCGGCGAAGCGCCCTGCACAAAGGATCTGATTGCCTGCACCGATCACGATTTTACCGTAGTCAGTCTGATTTCCATTATCGCGATCTTCGTGATTATCCTGCTGGTGCAAAAATCCATCACGCTGCCGGTGCTGCTGGTGGCCATCATCGAGCTTGCCATAGCCGCCAACCTCTGCATCCCCTATTATCTGAATGAAGAGCTTCCCTTCGTTGGCCCGATCTTGATTTCCACCATTCAATTGGGCGCTACGGTGGACTATGCCATCCTGCTCACCACCCGCTATAAGCAGAACCGCCTGGCGGGCATGAATAAAGCCGAGGCCGTAAGTCAAGCCACCGCGTCATCCGCCCGGAGTGTGCTGGTCAGCGGCATCGGTTTCTTCGCCGCCACCTACGGCGTGGGCCTGTATTCCAACGTAGCGATCATTTCCTCCATGTGCCGCCTCATCGCAAGAGGCGCCCTGCTGTCGGTAGCAGTGGTCCTGCTGCTGCTGCCCGCAACGCTGCTGCTGCTGGATAAGGCGCTTGTGCACACCACGCTGGATATGAAAGCCATCAATAACTGACAGAAGAAAGAAGGATCATAATGAAAAAGCTGATTGCCCTACTGCTTGCCGCACTGCTTACTGTGGGCTGCTGTACCTCTGCCCTGGGTGAAAACATCAAGCACGAGCGGGTATATATCGTTGCCGGGCCGGATGGGGAAATCCAGAGTCTTACTGTCAATATCCGCCTGGAAAACAGGGATGGGCTGGATGAAATCACCGACGCTTCCCTGCTGAGCGATATTCAAAACATGAGCGGCGATGAAACCTTTACCAGAGAGAACGGCACCCTGATCTGGCAGGCCAGGGGAAACGACATCATTTACCAGGGCACTTCCGATCACGCTCCGGCCGTCCTGCCGAGTGTTTCACTGACTCTGGACGGGGAAGCGATCACTGCCGCCGAATTAAAAAACAAAACCGGCGAGGCAGTCCTCACCGTTGCCTATAACACAAAGGAGGCTGTATCCGCTCTGGCGGTGACGCTGCTGCCTCTGGACGGCTCCGGCATGACCAATATACAGGCGGAAAACGCCATGATCCTGTCTGAAGCGGGGCAGCAGATTCTGGTGGGCTATGCCGCGCCCGGCGTCGATGCCGAGCTGCTGCCGGATCATTTCACGGTATCCTTCCGCGCGGATCATGCCGATCTGAGCTGGATGATGACCTTCCTGTCCGCCGATCCGATACGCCTGATGTGTAAGGAAATCGATTCCCGGTTGGATATCGATGCGCGGAGTATCGCGGACCTGGCTTCTTCGCTGCTCACCGCGCTGAAGAACGGGGAGGATCTGCCCATGCAGCCGGGTCTTCAAAACATAAAAACCAATCTGGTTCTTGGCGGCGTAAACGATTTTCTCCATTCCGTGAATACCCTGGACAGCGATGCCATAGATCTGAAAGACAGCGCAGCAGGCATTGCGGACAGCGCGAACGCTCTGGCAGAAAACATCGGCGAAATCCAGTCCTGTGCCGAAACACTGCAAACGGATCTGGCCAGCCTGCAGGCGGACAGCGTTGCCATGAACGCCCAGGCGGAAGCCTTCCTGACCGAAGCTCTCCGGACCGCCAACAAACAGCTGATCAATATGGATCTGCATGTTCGGGAACTGACCGCGGAAAACTATGCTGAACTGCTGGAAAATGCAGCAGGGGAACAGGAGGAACCTGTCGGAAAAGAGATCGCAGCTCTGAAAGCGCATCTGGATCAGACGGTGACCTTTGTGAACAGCCTGAAAACTTATGCCGGCAGCGTAACGCAGGCCGCTCGGAACGCAGACCTTTTGCACACCGCCGTCACCGGCGCAGCAGATGGCGCGGCATCCCTGCGCACCAACGCGGCGGCTCATCAAAAAGATGCTGAGAAGCTCCGGAAGAGCGGCACTGCCAAAGTAAAATCCACCGCAGACACCGCAGCAAAGCAGCTCGCTGCTATGGCCCTGCCTTACGTTCAGAACGACCTGACGCATATTCTGGATTTGTACGAACAGACCCGGAACCAGGCGCAAAACAGCTCCTACGATCTGCGTCCCGACGGCATGCAGACCGCGACGGTATACATCATCCGCACGGATTTGCAGTAACATTTCCGGCAGACGCGCCTCGGAAGAATGATACCGGCAAACGCTGCTGCTTTTCTTTGTTCCTTTGACAAAACTCCGACTGCAATCCTCGCTTCCAGGCTCTGCGGCTGAATGCCGCAGGGCTGTTCCTGTACACGGCGGATATCAGGCAGTGCTCCCAGGTTCTCTTCGCAGTACGTGATTATGCCGCCTTTCAGATTCTTCACACGGCAGTGCCTGATTGCCTGCGTTGGATGATTGGCTGATTTCGCAAAGCATCATTTCACACAATGCATATTGGGAAAAAACGAGATCCGTGATCATTGCGCATAAAAACCATGGACTGGTAAAAATCTGTACATCAGTTCTCACGGAATTTGCATCGTTTTATCGGCGCTAAGCTGATAAAAATACCAGTCAGCGCCGAAATAAACCGTTGGTTTTAGCGTTAACTTCATAAAAATAGGTTAGCGCCGGAATTATGTGCGTTGGGAGGTCTGAAGATATGCTGATCGGTCGGGAAAAAGAACAGAAAGTCCGGGCAGAAGCCTTTCAGGCAGATGAATCCAGGTTTGTTGCGGTATATGGCAGGCTCAGGAAATCTCACTGTACGGCTTGAGGAACCGGAAAACTGCGGGTTTCTTCGGAAATATCGGCAGTACGGAAATAAGGAGAGAAACACCGTCTGTCAGCCGATCGATAACTTCACGCTTTTCTGTTCCAAATTTCCGGAAGAAAAGCCGACTGACGAGCACTATTGGAGCAATCAGATCAATACGTGGAAAGTCAAGCAGAATCCATATTACACTGTCTCCCGCATCTGATCTCCTTCAGAATCCGGTACCTGATCAAGATGATGCAGTATGACAGACGCACAAGCAGCTGGTTGAAAGCAGCTATTCTATGAGTGCTTTGATCTGCTGCGTCAGTCTCCGGATATCACGGTTCGCGTGGCCTTCCATACTCTCCGCATATTGAAGCAATGCCTGGCAGGCATCCATCAGGAGACGATAATCCTGTTTTTTCGATTGACGCTGTTTCTTTTCATATCCGGAAGGCTTCTTTTTCTCCTTTTCCGCCGGAATTGCCAGACGGATCCATTCTCCCTGCAGCAGGTC
>CADBNX010000317.1 GCA_902796115.1 uncultured Eubacteriales bacterium | reverse complement strand
GCATTCAGAATCGTCAAATTTCCCGATCGCGCAAATGATTTCAAGCTTCTTGCAGTGCTCCGCAATACCTTCTGTTGGAACGGAACAAAAATGTATTATCCACGCTGCGATGGATCATATTCAGGAGACTTCACATGAATCAGTCACGCAGAAACCGGGTGCTGCAGGTGATCCGGGACTGTCCGGACGAAGCCAGCAAAACGTTTATCCAGCGCAAAACCCGCATGGGCATGGAATCCACCATCGTGATGGTGAATTCCCTCCTGGAAGAAGGCCTGATCTGTGAGGCGGGTGTTTCCGGCGGCTCGGTCGGAAGGCGAAGCACGCTGCTGCGCATCAACCCCGCCGGACAGTTCTTTATCGGCGTACGCTTCAATGTGGAGCACGTGTGGGCCGTATTGTATGATTTTTCCCTGAAGGAAGTCGCGCGCACCGGCCGGACAGTGCCCCGGGATACGAACCGGGATTCCCTGATCGCGATCGTGACACAGTGCATCCGGGCCATGTGCGGCATGCTGGCGGAAAACCGTGACCGTCTGTGCGGCATCGGCATCGCCGCGCCCGGTATCAACGATTACTACCGGGGAATCAGCAAACGCTATATCCACATCCCGGACTGGGTGGACGTACCGCTGGCGCAGATCATCGGCGACGCGTTCGGCTGTCCCGTGTTTGTGGAAAACAGCACGCGCTGTCTGATCAACGCGCTGCACCTGGAGGAAGCCGGCCTGAAAAACGTGCTGCTCATCCAGGTGGGGCGCGGCGTGGGATCGGCCGTGCTGATCGACGGAAAGATTTTCCGCGGTTCCACCAACAGCGCGGGCAATATCGGGCATATCCGCGTGACGGACAAACCCATCCCCTGCGAGTGCGGCCGGACGGGGTGCATGGAAACCATGTGCGGCTACCCCGCGCTGCGCCGGATGATCCTGCACGCCAAAGGAGCGGGCAAGCTGGCGCAGGTGAGCGCCGATTTTCAGGATCCGTCCCACGATTATCAGGATCTGATCGGCCTTGCCGCCCGGGGCGACCCGGATGCCGCAGCATGCGTGAAGGAAATCGGGTTCTACGTCGGAAAGGGTGCCGCCTCCATCATCCCCGTGCTGAACCCGCAGAAACTTGTGATCTCCGGCATGCTGGCCGGACTTCCGGATTTCTGCCGGGCGGTGAAGGACAGCATTGAGGCCGTATGCTTCCCGGAAGTCATCGAATCCATGCACATTGATTTTTGCGATTATGACGACCATATCAGCGCCGTCGGCGCCGTGCTGCTGGTCTATCAGCATTTCTTCTCCGCACAGGGATAGGATTCTATCTTGACAACCCTTCCCTCCTTATGATATTCTTGTTTCTGTAAATAAATCCGATCGGATTTATTCGGAGAGGACAAGCATTTCCTCATGGAGCAATCCGCAGCAGTACCAATATGATCGACCTTCTTTTACAAACATTTAAATCCGATCAGATCAAATCATAAGGGGGCGTCAGGATGTCAGAAAAAACCTATCAGATCCATCAGGGAAATCCGGAAGACTACCGGGTGATCAACCAGACGGGCGTAAAGCAGGCCATCACCCATGAGCCCAAACACAACGCGTGCTGGGATTCACATCTGACGCCGGAGGGAGAGCTGTATTTCAGCGTATGCTCCGAGCTGACCGTCGGGGAATTTGCAAAGCTGTATCATTACGATTTCGACACCAACTCCCTGCGGGAGTGCTTCTATACCCGGGATTACCTGCTGAAGTCGGACCGGTACATCCGCGACAGCAAGTTCCATACCAGCATCCAGTCCCTGCCGGACGGGAAGCTGATCATGATCACGCACACCACGGACAAAGCGCCGCAGCATCCCGCGTGGCTCCCCTACGCGTTCGTATCCAATCCCTGGGAAGGCTTCGCGGGAGGTGAGCTGATCGTTTACGATCCCAAAACAGGCGATGTGGATCTGAAGGGTATCCCGGCGCCGCGCGAATCCATATACGGCGCGGTTTACTCCCCCGGGGACAACGCCTATTACATGCTGGGCTATATGCGGGGACATCTCTACCGCTACGACTGCGCCGCCCGCAAATGCGAGGACAAGGGCCAGGCCACGGAATACCACTGCTACCGGGTTGCCCTTGGGCCGGATCAGAACGTGTATTTTTCCACCCGCAGCGGCTTCCTGATGCGCTATAATGTACAGACGCAGAAAATCGAAGATACGGGCGTCCGCATCCCCTGCGACAAATCGAAAGGGACCCACGCCTGGCCCTTCACCTATATGGGGCCTTGCCAGACCGGCCCTGACGGGCGGATGTATATCACCGGGAATTTCACGGATCTGCTCAGCGCGTTCGACCCCCGGACCGGAAAAATGGAATGCCTCGGCAAAATGATGCCCGCGGACGAGTATGTGGACAACGACAGCCAGCACTGCATGATCCCCGGGATGGCGTTTGACCGGTACGGTGTGCTCTGGTATGTTACGATGTCCTTCCGGGACAACGAGGACGAATACTACAAGGTGCCTTCCATGCTGTGGCGCTGGGATGTGACCCGGGGCGGGAAACCGGAGCCCCTCGGCCTGTTCGGCACGCCCGAACGGGTTCAGACCTTCAGCGTGAATATGTATATCGATCACAGGCGGGATATCCTCTATTCCGTCTCCACCAATCATTCCAAGGACTCTCCGGACGTGATCGCGGTGGATCTGAAAAAGTTCCGTCCCGTCTGCGGCGAGAAGGGCGCCGTCGCGACGGATCCGCTCATTTTCGCGCCCGGCGCTCCGGAATTCCACGAGTTCGGCGTCGGCTGGCACAATACAAAAGCAGCGATCCGTGAAAACACTTCCGCGATAAAGGCGCGCTCCGTCACACCCGTCCGGCTGTGGAAGCAGCTGCCCATGGACAGCATTGCCGACGCCGCCGTACGCGCGCTGCGCTGGAAGGATAACGACACCGTAGAGGGCATTGCGGGAAAGGACCGGTATTACCGTTTTCTCGTCAAAAACGGTGAGTTGATCGAATGGACTGAGCAGGACGCAGCAACAGCCCAAAGTCAGCTTCCGGAAAAGCCCTCCCCCATTCCCGGCCTTCCCGGATATCCGGGAAGGATGTGGCGCGCCGGGGCGGTCTGCGCCTGTGACTGGCTTCGCGGCAGCCGCATGGTGGGCACGGAGGACGGTTTCCTGGCCCGGGTGAACGCGGACGGAAGCGTCTTTTCCGTCGGGCCCGCGGTGTGCCAGGGGCCGGTGCGCGCGCTCTGCGCCGATCTCGCCCACGGCGTGCTCTGGGGCGTCGGCGGCGATGAGGAGGACGTGGGCAATATCTTCCGCTACGACGAGAAAAGAGGCCTTGAATACCTTGGGTACATGGCTTCCGATTCGTGGACGGATTCCGTCGGCACCGCGGCGAATTTCGTGCTTTCCGCCGCGGCGGTATCCCCGGACGGTAAAAAAATCGCCGTCGGCGCCTGCGACAGGCTTGCCTGCGTGTATATCTGCAGGATGGAAGCGTAAACGGGAGGATGAAAAATGAGCGCCAAAGACTGGATGAAGCCGGAAAACATGCGTTGGGCCTGTTACCAGTGGGAGAATAAGGTGCATTTTCGCCGCATGGGCGGGCCGCACGTTCCCTTCTGGTGCAACAGTACCTTTCTTGACGATTATTTTGACCGGCTGTATTGCAGGGAGACACTGCAGAAGTTCAGGGACATCGGCATCACCTGTATCGCCACCTCCTTTTACAAGGGCTATGGGCTGGAGGCGGAAAAGGAAGAAACGGAGCGTCAGGCAAAGGTCGTGCGGCTGGCTCATGAGGTCGGCCTGAAAGTGCTGGGCTATATCAATTCGGACGCCTGTTATTATGAAACGCTTTTTAAGGAACTGCCGGATGCGAAGCAAATGCTCCAGCGGGATATCAACGGCGGCTGGCGCAAACCGCAGGTTTCCTATTATCCGCACAAAGCCAAACTCTGCGTCAGCTGGCCGGGTTACCTAAAATGGATGAAAAAAGTCATCACACGTGCCTTTGAGATCGGTTATGACGGAATTCATTTTGATATGGCGGCACAATCCACGTGTTTCTGCGAGGAATGTACGCGGCAGTTCCGGGAATACCTGAAGGATCATATCCCGGACAAAACCAGGCTCGGCTTTACCGGCTTTGAATATGTTGAAATCCCGGAGGTTCTTCCCGTCTCCGAATGGGATAAACGTCTCGGTCATGTGGAAATGACGGTCGACCCGCTTGCACAGGAATGGATCCGATTCAACGCGACCCGGTTTCAGCGTGTCCGCAGAGAGATGTATGAGTTCGTCAGGCAATTCGGCGAAGACAAATGCGTGGTGATCAACAACGCCTGTTCGAACGTCGCCAACGGCGGGGATCCGCTGCGCTATCAGGAAGCGGGCGATTGCTTTTACATCGAAAGCAACTTCCCCTACGCGCTGGAAGACGGAAACATCCGCACGTCCGTTTTCAATTATAAAAACATCGAGGCTATGAACGCCGTTGCGATTCCGACGCAGTGGCTGATGAAAGACGGTCATGTGTCGCTTCCCGAAACGCCAAAGCAGATTGTCACGGGGGTGCTTGAGAGCGCGGTTTACGGCGGCGTCCCCGGCAATACGTGG
>CADBNX010000316.1 GCA_902796115.1 uncultured Eubacteriales bacterium | reverse complement strand
GCCGACGGCGGCGGAAGACGGCAGGAGGACACAGACCGCGGAATTTGCAAGCGATCTGTTCCCGGCGCAGACGAAGGAAGAGATGATTCCGAAGCGCCTTGCCGGCGACGCGGACGCGGACGGCGATGTGGATATGTTGGACGCGCTGCGGATCCTGCAGTATCTGGACGATCCGGACGTGACCATCAGCCTGAAGAACGCGGATGTGGATGAAAGCGGCACAGTCACCTTCCGGGATGCGATGCTGATCATACAGTATGCCGGCGGATGGAATGTGACTCTCCGCTGAACGGAGAAAAACCCAAACGATTCCATCCTTTCTCCGCGCCATACGCGAAAAAAGGGACGTGAAAGCGCGCGATTGAGCGCGAAAGAGATCCCTTCATGAGGCGGGCAGCTGCTTCGTGAAGGGATTCTTTGACAGTCAGGGCAGTTTCTGGTAAGATTGATCCGAAGGTCAAAAACGGTCCTGACTGCTTGATGGGAGGTTGAAAAAATGAAGTACGCGCTGCGCGTATGCGTGCCGAGGGAGGATTCGCAACGGTATATCGCTCAGATTATCAAAGAATGCAAAAATGCGGGTGTGGATGAAATCATGCTCTGCGAGGACAATGTGCTGATCGCGCCGACTTCCCAGCCGCTGTCGGCGCACAGGGAGATGGCGGAGCTGCTCAAAGGCGCTGTCCGCGCGTTCCGGGAAGCGGGATTTGCGTGCAGCTTCTATCTGAAATCGCTGATCGGACATGTCGATACGTCGCTCGGCATGCTCCCGTATACCCGATTCGTGGGAATGAACGGGACGGAGTCCCTGAGCGAATGCTGCCTGCTGGACGCGGGCTTCCGGAAATACGCCGCGGAGCTGATGGGGTATTACGCCGAATGCGGATTCGACGCGATGATGCTGGACGACGATTTCCGCTCCGTGAACCACGCCGGCGGACAGATCGGATGCTTCTGTCCGCTGCATGTGCGGGAAACGGAAAAGCTGTACGGGAAACCTTTGACCCGGGAAAGGCTCATCGCCGCTGTGCAGAACTGGGACAGCGAAAGCCTGCGTATCCGGGAATGCTTCCGCCGGGCGAATTACCGGGGTCAGAAGCGTTTTGCCGCCGCAGTCGAAAAAGCGATCCACCGGGTGGATGCGGATGTACGGGTGGGACTGATGTGCTCCGGGATCGAAGCGGACATGTTCCAGGGAAGAAACATGCGGGAATTGCTGGAAACCTTCGCGGGGCCATCCCACAAGCCTTATCTGCGTCCGCCGGGCGGCGCCTATTCGGACACGCGGGGCATCAATCTTTTTGACGGCCTGATGACCGCCATGAAATACCGGGCGTATGTGGGGCAGGACGCGGCGTATATCAGCGAGGTGGACGTGTTCTATCCGCGTAATGTGTTCGCAAAGAGCGCCGCGCAGCTGAAAGCGCAGATCGCGATGCACGCCGCAGCGGGGTACGGCGCGGTTTCCCTGAACCTGTTTGATCATTACGGTACGCCGCCGTCGGAAGGAAAGGAGTACTGGGACGTTCTGAAAAAGGGACGCGCGGAATTTGAACGCATTGAGGCAGCGGTAAAGGGAAAGGTGCCCGCCGGCGTGGGATTCCCGGTAAAAAAGGATTACGGGGAGAAACTGCGCAGCGGCGCTTACGGGCTTTTCGGGAGAACGGATTACGATTCGGTCATGTTCAGCCTTGGCGTACCGGTATGCGCGGAGGAAGAGGATATCGTATTCCTGAACGGGGAACTGGTGCACTGCTGCAGGGACACGGAACTGAAAGCGCTGCTGAAAAAAGGCGTGATCCTGGATTCCTGGGCGGTAGAGGAAATGGAAAAGCGCGGATTCGGGGAATACCTCGGGGTATCCGTTGCTGAAAGCGCGGAGGAACCGTGCTATGAAGTGCTTTCAAACCATGCGTACCACGGCAGGTATACCGGGGACCGCTTCCCGGTGTGGCAATGCCCGAGGACCGGGAAAGCACCGCTGATCCTGAAAAATTCCGGGGAAGCGGAGGAAATCACCACCCTGACTGACGCGCGGCTCAGAAAGCTTTCCCCGGCGCTGACATTGTTTCACAACCGTCTGGGCGGGTGGGTGCTGTGCATGGCGACGGCCTTCAGCCGGGATAACTGGTGGTACAAAGGCCGCGCGGCGGCACTTCCCCGCATCCTTCGGAAGATGATGGGCGGAGAGCTGCCGTATATGACGGAAAACGCCTATTCCGTGGCTTCGGTTTATTACAGAGGCAGCGACGAGGATACGGTGATCCTGTTCAACTACGGGCAGGATACGCAGCACGTAACCGTACACCTGAAACAGGAAAAGCGCAAGCTGACAATCGGCCCGCTTCAGTTCCGGATTCTGACGCTCCGCAAAGCCTG
>CADBNX010000315.1 GCA_902796115.1 uncultured Eubacteriales bacterium | reverse complement strand
GGAACGACCACCTATACCGCGACCTTCACCAATACGGCCTTTGCGCAGCAGACCAAGGACGTGCAGGATATCGCCGTCAACCCGGCGAACCACACGAACCTGACCCATACCGCGGCGGTCGGCGCGACCTGCCTTACCGCCGGGAATACGGAATACTGGTACTGCTCCGGCTGTCAGAAGTATTTCAGTAACGCGACCGGAACGGCGGCGATCACGCAAACGCAGACGGTAGACCCGCAGAAAGCGCACAATTACACCGGCGCGGTGAAGGATAACGGCGACGGCACCCACAGCTTTATGTGCGTCAACGGCTGTGACCAGTACGGCGGCACGGTGAATTGTACCTACTCCGCATGGACTCCCAAAGAAGACAGTCACACCGCGCAGTGCGCCTGCTCCGTCTGCGGCAACCACAAAGAGGCCGTGGTGACGGTGGACGATACGTTCCTGCTCGATTATCAGGCGTGCCAGCTGGACGTGCTGGGCAACGACGCAGCGGATAAAAAGATCACCCTGACGGTCAACCACCTGACCGGCGCGACGAAGGGCAGCGAGGGAGATTATGCCCTTGGCATCAACGGCGGTAAGGTTACCTTTACCCAGAATGGCCTGCTGAACGACAAGGTCACCTTTACTTACACGGTGACGCTGAACGGCGCGAACTTCACCGGAACGGTCAAGGTGATCCCGGCCAACAGCGTCTATCTGGAGGAGAGCTTCGTCACGTGCGAGCCGGCCGTCAAATGGACCCCTGCTTCTGAGAGCGTAACGAAAACGCTGGAAACCGCCATGCGACCCGACGACGCGGCGGTGCAGATGCCCGATTATCCGTTCGCTCACGATAACGGCAACTCCCGCACCTATTCCATGGGTTCGGCGCAGATGACAAACGTGAGCAAAGGCGAGCTGAATGTGAAGGCAAGTTTTACGTTTAAGGGAACCGGCTTCGACGTGTTTGCCGTAACCTCCGGCGCCACCGGCTCTGTTTTGATGTCGGTTCAGGGTACGAAAAAAGCCCTGAACGAAACAACCAATAAAGAAGAACTGGTCGTTAACAAGAACCTTATCGTCAACACTTATCTCGGTTTTGCCTACGGTCCGCTTTATCTGAAAAAAGCAGAAGGCCAGCCGGACGTCGTCACGCTGGCGGAAACCGATTATCCGCTGTATTATCTGTCAGAGAACGCCACAGACGGTTATTTTCTGACCGGCAGCAGACGCGGTACGACGGATCCGGACGCGGCGGCAAAAGACGCTTCCGGGGCCCCCGAGATCGCTTACGGTTGGGTCGCGGGCGAATACGACGGCGCGGGCACGCTGTATCAGGTGCCGATCCTCGGCTGCGCGGATATGCCCTATGACACTTATACGGTTACGATCAGTCCGCGGTATGCCGCCAGCATGGACGTATCCCACCGCGGCAGCTTTGACTTCTATCTGGATGCGGTGCGGGTCTATGATCCCATCGATCCGGCTGAGATTTCAAAGGGCAGCGAATTATATGGCGACGTCTATCAGGCGTATGCGGACGCCAATGAGTTGAGCGCGACCTACCAGAAGCTGCGCGATATTCTGATCGACGCCAATACCTTCAATGAAAGCGGCGCGGCGACGAACCCCGGAGTCGCGTTCCTGGAGCCCGCCGAAGGCAAAACGCTGGACGTTTCGAGCTATCAGGATATCGGCCCGAAGAACGAAGTCTATCTGGGGGCAGGTCAGGCGATCGCCTTCAATATCGAGACGTTCGCCAACGTGATCCCCGAAAAGCTGAGCGTCGGTGTGAAGATGGCGCAGGGCGGCGAAGGGACTGTATGCGTAAGCTGCGGCGCTCAATATGCGGATCTGACGGTAAAGGGTTCCACGGAGCTGTACCGGAATATCTCCTCCGTCATAAACGGAAAATGGCAGCCGGGCGACAGCGGATATGCTACGACGGCGCCCGTTGTGATCACGAATAATTCCAACGCGGTCATCTCGCTGACCAAGCTGAAATGGTCGTATAACGAAAAGATCGGAAATGCGGTTGTCTCGGACGCCGGAACGCAGAATGCGGCGTCCTCTCCCAAGATGCTGCGGTTCAGCTTCTCCCGCGGCGCACTGAATACCCTGGAACTGACGGAGCAGGCGAACACGGCCGGCAGCGACGTCACGCTGGACAGCAGCGCGGTGACGGTGACCTGGGATAAGGACACCTTCGAGCTGGGCGAGACCGCCACGCTGACCATCACCGCCCCCGCCAACTTCGAAAAGGCCCTGCTGGACGGCAAAGAGATCGCCGGTTATGAAGCGCTGGAGAACGGTATGCGTCAGTGGACCTACACGGTGACGGCGGAAGAGCTGGGCGCGGTCCCGGCGGACGTGACGCTGGAAGACGCCAACGGCTACCGCACCAAGGCCCTCAGCGCTCCGGCGCTGACGGCGCAGGAACCCACGGTGGATCTGACAGAAGTCACCGCCGTGTGGGAGAAGGAAACCATCACCCTCGGCGAAACGGCGCTGCTGACCGTGACGGTCCCGGCGAATATCGTCTCCGTGACCGTGGGCGGCGAGGAGCTGACCCAGTTCACGCTGCAGGAAGACGGAACCAAGGCGTACCAGTACACGGTGACGCCGGACGAGGCGAACACTTACCAGTACACGCTGACGCTGGCGGAAGGCCACGGCTACACCTTCGACGCGGGCGCGACCCCGCTGCTGACGGTGAACGCGCCGGTTGTTCCCGAAACGCCGGAAACGGACGATCCCGGAACGACCGATACGCCCGACGCCCCCACGGATGGGCAGACCGGCGACAGCGGCGCAACGGCGAACGGCGGCCGCTGGAGCATCTACGATCTGATCCAGGCGATCATCAACTTCTGCCGTAAAGTCATCGGCATGTTCAAAATCAAGGCATAATCAAAGGAAGGTCTAACGTCATGGCAAAGTTCAGTTACAGCAAGCCCGCATTCACGTTTCAGGCGATCCCGCTGGTAGTCGGCGGGGGCACCGGTTGCTTCTACAATCCCTCCGCGACGGGAAGCAACTGCGTGATCTATGATGAAGATCTGGGGATCTCGATTTTTGCGGACGAGAACTCAGCCTGTATGTACAAACCGGCGGACGGCAGCAATATCTGCTACACCGTCCCGCTGGCGGATCAGAATATCTACAATTCCTGAAACGGGAACCGATCACATAACTCCGGGTGAACAGGCCCGGGTATCCCCCTGCCGACGGCGCCGCGCAGTCGGCAGGGGCGTGTTATGCCAAAAGCCCTTCGGGGAGCGGGAGGAAACAAAACAATGAACGACAAGGAACTCATCTGGCGTACGGAGGAGACGGAGAAACT
>CADBNX010000314.1 GCA_902796115.1 uncultured Eubacteriales bacterium | reverse complement strand
GCAGGATCTCGCGTACGATGCTGTCATACCCCATGCGGATCGAATCCCCGATCAGATAGATCTTTTTCATTTTCTTCCTCCCTGTTCTCATCGGCAGTCATGACGGTTTTCCATGACGCCTGCATTGTACCGCATTTTCCCGTAGGTGAAAAGCCATGGAATACTTATCGTCCTAATCTTTAAAAGTAGACTTTACCGCTTTCGGCATTTTTCCTCCGCAGATCCGGGGGCGTAGCGGCATCCCGCTTCGGATCCGTCAGTTGCAAATCATCCCCTGAAAATCATGAAATACGCTGTTGCGGCACGCATGATCCCGTATGCAGAAGCCGCCGTTTCAGGTCATCCTGTCAGCCTTTCAAGGAGCCGATCATGATGCCCTTGATGAAGTATTTCTGCACAAAGGGATAAAGCACCATCATGGGCACGGTTGCAACGACGATCAGGGAATACTTCATCAGGTCTGCCAGGCCGATCATTCTTTCGAGCAGATCCGGGTCATCGATGAGGGTCAGGTCCACCTGGCTGACCAGCAGGATATCCCGCAGGATCAGCTGCAGCGGATACATGTCGCGGTTCGTCAGATAGATAAAAGCGTCAAACCAGCTGTTCCAGTGCCCGACGGCGTAAAAGAGCGTGATGACTGCGATGATGGCTTTTGACAGCGGCAGCACCATGCGGAAGAAGAACTGGATATCGTTGCATCCGTCGATCTGGGCAGCCTCAAGCATCTCCCCGGGGATGGTATTCTGCATGAAGGTCCGGGTGATGATCATGTTATAAACACCCAGCGCGCCCGGCAGCACCAGCGCCCACACGGTGTTGAGCATCTTCAGGTTGCGCACCACCAGGTACGTGGGAATCAGCCCGCCGCCGAAATACATGGTGAAGGTAAACAGGAACATGAAGAAACCGCGCAGCGGCAACGTATGCCGGGAAAGCGGATAGGCGCAGATCAGCGTGAAGGTTACATTGATCGCCGTACCGAGGACCATGTATTTTGCGGAGTTCAGGTAACCCGTCAGCACGGTTTTGTACTGAAACACCGTACGGTATCCGTCCAGCGAGAACCCGACCGGCCACAGGATCACCTTGCCGGCCTGCACGGCGGAAGCCTGCGAGAAGGAAGAGGATACCACATAAATCAGAGGATACAGTACGATGATCAGGATCACGCTCATCAGGATATTGACAATCGTATAAAACGCGCGATCGCCGGCGGAATCCCGTATTTTCAGTCCATTTGCCATGCGGATCGCCTCCTCTAAAACAGACTGGTGTTGCTCAGGCGTTTCGTAATCGCGTTCACCGCCAGCAGCAGCGCCAGATTGATCACGGAATTGAACAAGCCGATTGCCGTGGAGTAGGAAAAATCACTGTCCTGCAGACCGACCTTGTACACATAGGTGGAGATGATTTCCGAGGCGGAGAGGTTCACGCTGTTCTGCATCAGGTAGACTTTTTCAAAACCGATGCTCATGACACTGCCCGCCCGCATAATCAGCATGATGGCAGCGGTGGGCAGGATGCAGGGCAGATCAATGTGCACCATGCGCTTGAAGCGGCTGGCGCCGTCGATCTGGGCTGCCTCATGCAATTGCATATCCACGCCGGATAGCGCCGCGATGTAAATGATCGCGCTCCATCCCATATTCTGCCAGATGCCGCTCCATACGTACAGATGTGAAAAAGCGGAAACCATCCCGAAAATATCCTGCGGATAGGTGCCGGTCAGCGCGAAGTGCAGTGCGCCGTACATGCCGGCACGGGAAGAAAACAGAGACATGATCATTCCCACCAGAACGGTGGTGGATATGAAATGCGGGGCATATGTCACCATCTGCACCGTCTTTTTGAACACGCGGCCCCTCATGACATTGATCAGCAGCGCGAAGATGATTGGAATGGGAAAGCCCGCGAAGATACTGTACGCCGAGAGGATGATCGTGTTCTTGACCACCCTCGCGAACATATATGTGCCGAAGAATCGGCTGAAATTGGCAAACCCCACCCAAGGGCTGCCCCAGATGCCTTTCCGGATGGAAAACTTGCGGAAGGCAATCTGTATGCCGGCCATCGGAATGTATTTGAAAATGATCAGGTATGCCAGCGGCAGAATCAGGAAAAGATACAGCTGCCGGTGCAGGTACATCCGGTGGAAATACTTCTTGATTCTCGGGAGCATGGAACCGTCCTCCCCTGTATATCTTTGCCAAAGCGGCCGCGCCGAACCGGCGCGGCCGCCTGTACATGACAGTTTACTTCATCATATCCAGTTTGCGCTGCATGGCGTTGTTGTCCACCTCGATGATATCCTTATAGCCGAGCGTGGCCAGCTCGTCCAGGTAAGCCTTCCACTGCGCATCATCCGCGGGATCGATCTGACCCAGCAGGAAACGGGACTTGGATTCCTTGACATAGCTGGACAGCGCGGTACGGGCGTCGGTCCACTTGTCAACTTCCTCTTCCGTATACAGGAAGGAATTGGCATTGGTCAGCTCGGAGGCATCCGGACCGTACTTGGCATTCAGCACATAGTTCTGGCCGAAGTAGTAATTTGCGGGCTGGGTTTCGGCGGTCGGATCCAGCGCGGCGATCCAGGTGCAGGGGTCGTAGGTGACGAAGAAGCACTGGTTCTGCCACAGTTTGTTGGACATGGTGCCCCACTGCATCTGCAGCTCGACCAGGAAAGGATTGAAGCCGGGGATCGCGGTTACCAGATCCGTATCCTTCTCGGGATCAAAGCGGCGCCAGTCCACATTCTCTTCACCGTAACGCGCGATGATGGAAGCGATGCCATCGCATTCGCAGTCATACATGATGAAAGAGAATGCGATTTCGGGATACTCGCAGTCCGCGGTGATGGCGCACAACGGATCAACGCCGATCTTGTTGATGGACAGGTAGCGCACTCCGTTCGGCCCCTCGGGAATTTCAAAGGCTTCGTAGGCATCCTTGGTGCCGGCATACCAGGCAGGAGCATGCTGGTACCCGATGATGCCGATCTGGCTCACTTCAGACTGGAACATGGCCTTGAGCTGGGTATTGTCCGTAGTGAAGGTCAGCGGGGAAAGCAGGTTCTCATCCACCAGTCCCTTGACGGCGATCAGGAAATCGCGGTACGCATCTTTGTCGTAATAAACGTCCAGTTTGCCATCGGTTTCATTCAAGGGCAGATAGTCATTGTTCACCGGCGAATAGATAAACAGGTTCTGGAGGAAACGCAGAGCATCGGAGCCGATGATCGGGATCTCGTCCGCTACACCGTTGCCGTTGGGATCCTTGTCGCGGAAAGCGGTCAGCACTTCAACCAGTTCGTCCCAGGTCTTGGGAGCTTCCAGGTTCAGCGCATCCAGCCAGGTCTGATTGATCCACATACGGCTGGGCGCCGTCGCGTTGTTGTAGGTGGGCATGTATTTCGGTGTCGCATAGACGTTGCCGTCCAGACTGACGATCTTGCCCAGCATGTCCGCGTCTCCGTCCAGGCCCAGCGCAGCACAGTAGGCGTAGAAGGCTTCGCCGTATTCCGCAAACAGATCGTTCAGCGGAATAATGACTCCTTCCGTGCCCCACTCATAGGCGGTATTGGCATTGATGCCGAAAGTCAGGATGTCCGGAAGCTCATCGCCGCTGTTGATCATCAGAGCCAGCTTGGTTTCGGCATCCTGAGAGGGGAAGAGCACCAGTTCGATATCCACGCCGGTGTGCTCCTCAAGCCATTTTGTGTAATAGTTGTCCACGTAGTCGCTCACATTGGGGCTCTGCTTGAGCGCGATCGTCAGCGTAACCGGTGTTTCCAACGGGAACATGGAGTCCGCCAGTGCGCTGCAGGACAGAAGCAACAATGCGGCAAGAATCAAAGCTATGGTCTTTTTCACTGGGATTCCCCCTTCTTTTCTATGCCTCTCGGGCATGTTTTGCTACGGTACACTACCGTATTGCAAGCTTACCATAGCAGCAGACGAAATAATACACAGAATTCTGCGACATATCGCATAATTTTCTGCAAAAAGACGCATCTCAACATATCCGATTCTGCGAAAAACCCTTGAAAGGGAATCTGAAATATGCTATGCTTGTACCGTTGGGCAGGCTGCCGAAAAGAAGCGAAAGGCGGTGTCGGGTGTGGACAACGTGGAACTGTGCAAAAGCTTCCTGTTTCGTTTTTTTGAACTGGATGACCCACAGCCGATCCACACCTTCTCAACTTTTCATTTCCTTGTATATGTGTACGATGGTATGGGTTTCTTCTCAGATGACCACAATTCCATCACCGTCAGTCCGGGAGATTTCTTTTATATCCCCTGTGAGCTGCTCTACCGTTCCCAGTGGCGAAAACTGGTCCGGGAAAGTCCCGTCCGTTTCCTCTCGCTGGGATGCAGGTATTATCCCCAGTCCGATAACACCCATTACCCCCTGCAGCGGCTGGAAGCCACGCCGGAAGCTGTCAAAATGCTGGCTTGTTTCGCCGAACTGCCGCCGTACCGGCATACTACAGGTGGCCTGGTATATCCCCTGCGCGTCGACTGCGAAACGGCAGGCCTGTTTTATCAGCTGTTCGCGGTCTTTCAGAAAAGTATGATCCGGACGCAGCAAAGCCGTCAGGATCGCCTGGCGGAGCAGGCAAAGCGCTACTGGCTGGATCATCCCTTCGCCTGCATGGCGGAAACCGCCCGGCACTGCCGGGTATCCGAGCGGGCGCTCTACAGCGCTTTCCGCATCAGCTGCGGAAAAACGCCGGTCGAAATCAAACACAGGCTGATCATCCAGTCCGCGGCCGAAATGCTGCGCGGCACCGATAAAAGCGTCGAAAAAATCGCGGAAGAGCTCGGGTTCAGCTCCACCGCCTATTTCCGGAAAGTTTTTCACGAGGTCATGGGGTTTCCGCCGCGCGATACGCGCCGCGGCCGCCGGGCAGACAGTCAGTAAACGGGAGGTTGTATCATGAAAAAGGTCACGTTCTGTCTCATCCTGCTCCTTGCGCTCCTCTGCCTGCTCCACGCGCAGGCGGATACCGTCACCTTCGAATCCGTCAGCCAGGCGACCGGCTATGTCAGAAAAAATCAGCCGATGAACCTGACCCTGAAGGACGTCAGATTCAGGCCTTCCGAACTGTACACGGTTTACAACGCGATGCCGGCCGGAAGCGAATTCCATTTTTCCACCACCTGGGGCAAAATCCCGTTTACGGATGAAGCCGTGGATCTGGATCTGCGGGAAATCAAGACCAACGTCACGCAGGACGATCTGGAGGCCCTCATCGCGATCTGTCCGAACATCAGAAGGATCGACAATACCGGCAAGCGGACCCCATCCAACGATGTGATGATCCCGCTGATGGAAAAATACCCGGACGTTCAGTTCGAATGGGTGGTGCGCCTCGGCGGCACGCATTACTGCCCGACCACCGCCACGGCATTTTCCACCTTCAACGAGCCGCTGGGCGACAACACGCTCTCCTCCAAACAGCTCGAGCGCCTGCAGTACTGCCCGCGTCTGAAAGCGCTGGATCTGGGCCACAACATGATCACGACGCTCGATTTCCTGCGTTTTGTGCCGGATCTGGAATTGCTCATCATCGGGGACAACCTGGTCAAGGACATCACGCCCATCGGCGAACTGAAGCACCTGCAGTACGCGGAGCTGTTCAGCAATGAATTCACCGACCTGACTCCGCTGGCAAACTGCACGGAGCTGCTGGATCTCAACATCTGCTACTGTCCGGTGCTGGATTTCTCCCCCATCGACGACCTTCCGAATCTGGAGCGCTTCTGGGCCACCATGATCCGCCACCTGTCCCAGGAGGAAATGGACCGTTTTCAGCGCGTGCATCCGGATGTGGAGGTCGATTTCACCGGTTCCCACGCCACCACGAACGGCTGGCGCAAGCATCCGCGCTACACCCATTATATCTGGTGCCTGCGCAACGGCACCTGGATCCCGTTTGACGAACCGATCCCGGAAGGAGTGACCGTATATGGGCCTTAAGCTGATCAAACTGACAAAGGAATACGAAACGCAGCTGGGAGAGATGATCGACGAGTGGAAAGCGGATCAGAAAGCGAACCGTACCAACGGCTCCCCGTGGGTCATTTTCAAAAATGATTATCACGATTTTGATGATTATCTCGCGCGCCTGGAAACAAAAACCGAGTCCGAAGGCAGAGTTCCAGATTCCGTATTCTTTCTGCTTGATGAAGAGCGGAACCGGCTTCTCGGCGCGGTGAACATCCGCCATTATCTGAATGAATCGCTGCTGAGGGACGGCGGACATATCGGGGACGGCATCCGGCCGAGCGAACGCAGGAAGGGCTACGCGACGGAAATGATACGGCTGGCGCTGATCGAGTGCAGAAAACTCGGCATCCGAAAGGTCCTGATGGTATGCGATAAAGACAATATCGCCTCCGCCAAATCCATTCTCAGAAACGGCGGCGTGCTTGAAAACGAAATCGTGGATCCGGACGGCGAGACGGAGCAGCGGTACTGGATCACGTTATAAAAAGAACCGCTTCCGGAACCGACAGCCTCTCCGGGCAAAAAGTCCGCGGCCGGCCTGTCCCGGAACTCAGAATAACAGCCCTGTCCGAATCATTCCGGGCAGGGCTGCTGTTTTCGCTGTCAGGCACCTGTATCATGCGATTCCCAGGTATTCGTCCATCTTCCTGTTGATCGCCGCGATGTGCGCGGAGCGGAGCGAATCTGCAAGGCGCGGATCCTTGCAGGT
>CADBNX010000313.1 GCA_902796115.1 uncultured Eubacteriales bacterium | reverse complement strand
CTGCAGGAAAGAGCGGAACACAGCAGGAAGCGGAGAGATCCTTCACGACGGCTGCGGCTCTGCTTCGCAGCCTGTTCAGGATGACTTCGTTACGCTTTGGGATGGAAGAAAGCTTGTTGCGAAACAGAGATCAAGCGTTCTATGCACTTTTCACTATTCACTCTTCTCTTTTCACTGAACGAAGCGAAGCGGAGTTCATCTTTGAGCGGTCCGTTCAATCCGCGGCGACGCCGACGGACGCGAGGAAGCGCTTCAGTCCTTCGGTTCCGGCTGCGGTTTGCTTGTACACACCGCAGTCGTCCAGCACATGGTAACACACCTGCCCGACTTCTTCCCGGATGATTTTTTCCGCGGTATCGGGATCGGACTGTACGCCGTGCCGGTCAAGGATGCCGGCAGCCCAGGACGCGTGCGGGGAAGAAGGATCAAGGGGCGCCAAACCGCACAGATACTGCCGCACGTCCGCCAGCTCTTTCTTCAGGCGTCCCGGGAGGATGAAAAGCCCGATCGCCTCGATCAGACCGATGTTTTCCTTTTTGATATGGTGCCATTCGGCGTGCGGATGGAAGATGCCGAGCGGATGCTCCGCGCTGGTCAGGTTATTGCGCAGCAGCAGGTACAGGGTGTAAGTGCCGCCGTTTTTGCGCACGACGGGAGTGATCGCGTTGTGGCTGCCGGATTCATCGGAAGCGACGATGCCGTTTTCCGGATCGCTGTACGAACGCCACCCATCCAGCACGCGCATCGCCAGGGCGGTAAGCTGTTCCCTGTCATCCGAAGTCCATTTCAGGCAGGTGAGGGGCCACTGCAGCACGGAGCCGCGCAGCCCGCTGCCGTCGCGCAGCGTAAAACGCGCATGCGCGTGATCCATCGGAAAAACGTGGCGTCCGCCCTGAAAATGATCGTGTGTCAGGATGGAACCGCCCACAATGGGCAGATCAGCGTTCGCGCCGAGAAAATAGTGCGGAAAACGATCCACGAAATCAAAGAGCCGCACAAAGCTCCCTTCCGTCATATGCATCGGAATGTGCGACGCGTTCAGGACGATGCAGTGCTCCTCATAATACGCGTAGGGCGAATACTGCAGATACCATTTTTCCCCGCCGAGCGAAAGCGGAATGATGCGGTGATTCTGCCTGGCCGGGAAGCCCGGACGCCCGGCATAGCCGGGGTTTTCGACGCAGAGCGCGCAGCGCGGGTATCCGCTTCCGCCGCTTTTGAGCGCTTTCGCGATGTCGCGCGGATCCTTCTCCGGTTTGGAGAGATTATAGGTGATTTCAAGCCTGCCGCAGGGAGCAGAGGCCTGGTAGCACACGTTCTGCGCGATGCGCCGCGTCCGGATATAATCCGTATCACGGCACATCCGATAGAACCATGACGTGGCGGACTCACTTCCGGATTCCTTCTCCAGCAAAAAAAAGCGCTCGCGGGTTTCCCGCGGGGAAGGGGTGACCGTGCCCGCGATCCGGGCGGAAAAGCGATCGCGCGCTTCAGCGGTATCTTCACACACGCCGAGCCGGACCGCTTCCTCCGTGATGCCCACGAAATACTCCGCCATGGAGGCGGCGTGAATGGTTTCTCCCGCGGGCGGAGCGTCCAGCTGCAGGATCTCCAGGATCCGGTTCAGGGTATAGGAACGGTCTTCTTCCGAAATCAGGTGCAGGTCGACTGCCTTATCCAAAAAAGCTGTTAACACGAGGGATCCTCCGTTTATCGCAGACCGTAAACGGTTTTTGCGTTCTGCGTTGTGATTTCCGCCATGCGCTCTTCCCCGATTCCGCGGAGCAGCGCCATTTTTTTCAATACATACAGGACGTTTGCTGGTTCGTTGCGTTTTCCGCGGTGCGGTTCCGGCGCCAGATAGGGACTGTCGGTTTCGATCAGAAGGCGGTCGAGCGGCACCAGCGCACAGGCGCGCTCCAGGTTCGGCGCTTTTTTGAAGGTAAGCGTACCCGCGAAGGAAATATAAAACCCCATGCGGACATATTCCATGGCTGTTTCCGCGCTTCCGGAAAAGCAATGGATCACGCCTCCGGGCAGGGCAGACATTTCACGGAACAGCTGCAGCATATCGCCGTGCGCTTCCCGGATATGGAATACCGCGGGTTTCTTCAGAAACACGGCAAGCTCGAT
>CADBNX010000312.1 GCA_902796115.1 uncultured Eubacteriales bacterium | reverse complement strand
GAATTTCCGTGCATCGATGGGCTTGAGCAGATAATGAAGCGCCGCCACCTCATACCCTTCCGCGATATACTCCATGTAGCCGGTGATAAACACGATCTGCACCGCTTCGTTTTCTTTGCGGATGCGCCTGGCCAGCGTCACGCCGTCCATTTTCTCCATTTCGATATCCAGCAGCAGCAGATCGAAATCCTTTTCTTCCTCCCATTGGAACAGGAACGCTTCCGCGGAAGAAAACGAGCTGATCTGGACCGTGATATCCCGTACGTCCGCCCATTCACGGGTCATGGCTGCGATCATGCGCGCGTCCGCGCCGCTGTCATCGCATACCGCGATTCTGACGGGCATCGCTGTTTCCCCCTTTACGGTTCCTCATCCGAAAACATTTCATAGTACTGTTCCCGGGTAATGATGGTCTTGCGCGGCTTGGAGCCGTCCTGCTGGCCCACGATGCCGCGCTTTTCCATCTCATCCACCAGACGGCCTGCCCGCGCGTAGCCGACGCGCAGTTTGCGCTGCAGCATGCTGGTGGAAACCTGTCCGTCCTCGATCGCAATCTGGATGGCTTCCTGCAGCATATCGTCCACCTGGCCGCTCTCTTCGCCGCCGTCGCCAAAGTCGGCGTCCCCGGCGTCCTGTCCCTCCTGGCGGCTGTTCGCGGCGTTCTGCAGGTGCTCGATCACGTTTTCGTCATAGTCCGCCTGATAACGGGCGCAGATATATTTGGTGAGCGCCTCCACTTCCTCGTCGGATACGAAGCTGCCCTGCACGCGGCTGGGCGCCTGACCGGACGGCTTGTAGAGCATGTCGCCCTTGCCCATCAGTTTTTCCGCGCCGAACTGATCCAGGATGGTGCGGCTGTCCGTTCCGCTGGTCACGGCGAACGCGATGCGGCCCGGAATGTTGTTTTTGATGACGCCCGTGATGACGTCCACGCTGGGGCGCTGGGTGGCAAGCACCATATAAATGCCCGCGGCGCGCGCGAGGGCCGCCAGCCGGTTGATGTAGGATTCCACATCCTTCCGGCACACCACCATCAGGTCCGCCATTTCATCGATGATGATCACGATATTGGGCAGCTGATCCTCCGGTTTGGTGAACAGCTTGTTATATCCGGTCAGGTTGCGCACGTTGTTCTCGCTGAAGCGCGCGTAGCGGTCCTCCATTTCCTGCACGGCCCAGCCGAGCGCGCCGGCCGCCTTGCGCACGTCCGTCACGACCGGGATCAGCAGATGCGGCACGCCGTTGTACAGGCTCAGTTCCACCTGCTTGGGGTCGATCATGATCAGCCGTACCTGGTTGGGCGTGGCGCGGTACAATATGGAGCAGACGATGGAGTGGATGCACACGGATTTTCCGCTTCCGGTGGCGCCCGCGATCAGCAGATGGGGCATGCGGCTCAGGTCGCACACGATGGGCGTTCCGGCGATATCCTTCCCCAGCGACACGCTCAGCGGCGAAGGATTGGCCCGCATTTCCGGGCTGTCCAGCACTTCCCGGAAGGTGACGGTGGAAATGATGCGGTTGGGCACCTCGATGCCGATGTAATTGGTGCCCTGGATCGGGGCCTCCATACGCACCTGCCTGGTTTTCAGATTCACCGCCAGGTCATCCGCCATGCCGGTCACCCGGCTCACCCGGATGCCCGGCGCGATCTGGATGGCAAAGCGCGTGATGGCGGGGCCGTGCATGATCTGCATCACCTTGGCCTGCACGTTGAAGCTTTCCAGCGTCGCCTCGATCTCCGCGGCGCGCTGCGCGTCCTCCTGGGAATGATCCTGCGCGGCAATGGGCTTGCCCGCGTTCAGCAGGTCGATCGGCGGGAATTCGTAACGGATGTTCTGCTGCACGCGCACGCTCAGCTCGCTCTTTTTCCGCTTGGTGCCGTCAAGCAGTTCGTCCGGCGCCGGTTCTCCTGCCGTCTCCGTTTCCGGGCGCGCCTGCTGGCGGATCGGGATGCGCTCCCCGCCAAGGTTCACGGCCGGGGCGGTCGTGACGGGCTTTGCGTCGTGCAGCCTCACCTGCTCCGTCATCTGGCTGTCCGCGGGCCGGCCGGCGTCCTCATCCGCAGCGCGGGGCGGAAGGGAAACATGCGTTTCCCGCGCGGGCGCCACGGGCGGAAGCACGGCCTCGGGCTGCTCTTCCGCGCCCCGGCTGTCCTCTTCCGCCGCTCTGCGGCTCCGCCGGTGCCGCGGCGGACGCTCCGGCGTGTTTTCGGGCAGCGTATCGGCGGACGCGGCGGCTTCTTCGGCATGCCGGTTCATCCGGCCGGAAGACGGAAGCTCCGCAGGCGCGGTTTCCTCTTCCGCCGGCGCGGCCATGGGTTCCGTCTGCGGCGCGATGCCGCTCTCCCCGCCGTCCGCGTGCCACGCGCCGTCCCCGGCGGGATTCTGACTCACCCAAATATCCCTCCCCGCCGGCGCAGGTTCATTCTGCTGCCACTGCCGCGGGAAAGCTTCTTCATAAGGCTGTTCGTTCGACACGGAATAAAACTGCGTCTGTCCGCGCCGCTGCGTCTCCTGCCGCGGCTGATTCTCCTGCGGCCAGGAGAGAGGCGGCCACGCTTCCTGCGCGGGAGTGCTGTAGACGGAGCGAGTCGGCTGCGGCGCCGTCCGCGCGGGGGATTCCGTATTTTCCTCTTCCTCCGTTTCTTCCTCGACCGCGCGCCCGGGCCTCTCCGTCCGCCGCTCGCTCATGCGCGCGCTCACGC
The DNA here is from genome assembly GCA_902796115.1 of uncultured Eubacteriales bacterium. Lineage (GTDB taxonomy): Bacteria > Bacillota > Clostridia > Christensenellales > Aristaeellaceae > RUG756. Next base: position 2,369 of record CADBNX010000312.1, on the reverse strand, counting down.
GGTCCAGGAGCGGACGCAGGTTCAGCTGCAGCAGCAGCCAGACGCACCCAAGGAACAGCAGCGCCGTCAGGACCGCCGCGAGGGTGCGCCCCAGCGTCCGCCAGAGCGGATAGGCCAGCAGCATTCCGAGCACACCGCCGCCGTAAGCCTGGTGATAGCCGTAGCGCACCGTCCGGCTCGCCTGCAGGTAATCCGCATAGCTTCTGCAGCCGCCCGCTTCCGCCGTTGCGAAAAAGGACATCAGATCGCCCTTGCCCTGTACCGTGGTCACAAGGGTCAAAAACGCGAGCGCCAGCACATACAAGGCACATATCAGCCATGCCTCACGCGCCGTCACGCGGCGGTACGCGGACAGGATCAGCTTGGCCGCCAGAAACAGCAGCAGCCACGGAAGCAAAGGAAACAGGTTTCCGCCGAGTCCCGCCATCGTTTCATACGCGGCCCCGAGCGCGCGGCTTTCAAAGGAGCCGGCCATGGACAGAAAAAACAGCATGGCCGCGCACAGCAGCACGCATCCCGGGATCAGCCGCAGCCAGACATGCTTCGCGGTCGTTCTCAGCACGGCCGCCTTCGGGGTTTTCTTACTCATTTTCCTCCCACACCGCCGCTTTCATCAGCACGCAGGCGTCAAAGATCCCCTCTTCGTCCGCGTGCAGCAAAAGCAGCATCTCTCCGAACCGGTAAAGATCGCATCCTCCCGGCGCGAGGCGCCACGCGGCGGCCTCGTCCGGCGTCATTTCCACGCTTTTTTCGGGTGTTCCGAAGAGCGCGCGCCACGCGCCGCGCTCCGCTTTGCCGCTCTCCATCCCGCAGAGCGACAGACGGGTGCATATGATTCCCGTCACTTCCGCTTCGCCGCCGTCCGTGATCAGCAGGCAGTCCCGCAGGCGGGAATCCTCCGTCTCCCACAGCAGCCCGCCGGGGCATACCTCCGGATCGAACGGCGTGTGAAAAAGTTCCCGCGCTTCCTCCCAGGCTTCGCCGACATACGCGTCGAGCCCCGGCAGTTTCCCTTCCGCGGCTTCCGAAGCCAGGTTTTCCCGACATGCTTCCGGGTCCTCTTCCTCCGCGAGAAACGCGAGCGGGCCTTCCCCGGAAAGCAGCGGACGAAGCTCAAAATACGGCACCGTCACCGCCCCCGCGTCCCCGGACAGGAAGGACAGGCTGCTATACTCATACAGAAAGGTCACGCCCCGCCCGCACAGCGCGAAGCGGTCCAGGGGAACGGGAAGCAGTTCGCGGTTCTCCAGATAGGAGGAAAGGTTTTCCTCCACCTCGCGCTCCAGATAATCATTCAGCCACGCCTCCGCCTCAGCCGGGTCTGCAAACAGATCCGACGCGCAGAGCGTCTCCCCCGTCGCCGCGTCAAACACGAACGGATACCACACCTGCGACGGACGTCCCTCCAACATGCGTCCCTTCGCGCTCACCAGCACGGATACCGCGGGCGCTCCCCCGTCCGCGGGCCATACCTCGCTTTTTACCCGCAGCCCCACACCCCCGGCGCCTATGTTTTCCAGCAGCGCCAGGTATTCGTCGACGCGCGCGCCGGAGCGGACGGTTTCGTTGATCTTCTCCGCGCCCGCGCCCGAAAACTCCGGCAGGGAAACGAAAGATCCGCTCCCGTTATCCGTCGTTTTCATTTCATACCGCAGTTCCTCCGCCGCGGCGCCGCAGCAAAGAAGCAGCAGGATACACAGCGCAGCGAAATATCCGATGTTCTTCATTCCATCCGCACCTCCCGATAATTAACGATGCAGACCGCGCGTTTCATGCCGCTTATGATTCCACCTTTATCTTCTCCGCGCCGGTGCCGAGGAACGCAAAGCAGCGCGGCGAGGCGCAAAGCTGCGCTACGGCTTCCTGCACGTCTTCCCGCGTGACATCGTCGATCTGCCGGATCATTTCCTCCGTGCCGACCGGCCTGTCCAGCAGCAGCATATTGACCCCGTGATGGTTCATGCGGCTGCCGGTGCTTTCAAGCCCCAGCACCACCGCGCTCTTGAGCTGCGCCTTCGCGCGGAGGAACTCCTTCTCCTCCATCCCATCCGCAAGTCCCCGCAGTACGCCGTCGATCCTGCGCAGCACCTCCTGCGCCTTTTTCGGCGCGCAGGCGGCATAAATCGCGAAATCGCCGCAGCCGGGATACGCGGACAGGCTCGAGTACACGGAATACGCCAGTCCCCGCTCCTCGCGGATCTGCTGAAACAGGCGGGAGGACACCGTGCCGCCGATGATGTTGTTCAACACGGACCAGGCGTATCCCTCCTTCGCGCCGGCAGGCACTCCGCGGCAGCCGATGCACAGATGGGTCTGCTCCGTATCCTTGTCCCGCGCGACGGTTTTTCCCTCCGGGATCACGGTCTGAT
>CADBNX010000311.1 GCA_902796115.1 uncultured Eubacteriales bacterium | reverse complement strand
GGGGACGGCTTTCTGTGCGAAATGGGCGGAAATATCCTTGCGGGGGACAGCCTTCTGTGTGACTGCGGTGTCGTGATCCAGGACGCCACGAAGGTGCGGATCGGCAGCCATGTGACGATCGGTCCGGGTGTGGTGATCACCACGGTATCGGTGCCGCTTTCCGTGGCGGAAAGACGCAGAGGGCTTGCGCAGGCCCGGGAAATCCGGATCGGGGACGACGTTTGCATCGGAGCCGGCGCCCGGATCCTGCCCGGCGTCACCATCGGAAACAACGCTTTCATCGCGGCCGGCGCCGTGGTGACCAAAGATATCGACGAAAATGTCATGGCGGGAGGCGTGCCCGCGAAAAAGATCAAAACGCTGCGCGCGCAGTAGTGCGCAAAGCGAAAGGAAACGGGCTATGGATGATTACAGGCTGCTGATCAACGGCGGAATACCGCTGTCGGGCGATACCTGCGTATCCGGCGGAAAAAACACAAGCGTGGCGGTGATCCCCGCTGTGCTGCTGTGCGACGAACCCTGCGTGCTGGACAATATTCCCGACATCGAGGACGTGCATGTCCTGATCGATATCATGAACGCGCTCGGGGCAAAGGTGCTCTATGAGCCGGAAAAAAAGCGCCTTACGGTGGACCCGCGGCCGGTATCGCAGGATACGGTTCCCTATGCTTTCACCCAGAAGCTTCGCGCAAGCTATTACCTTCTCGGAGCGCTGCTCGGACGCCAGAGCCGGGCACAGGTGGCGTATCCCGGCGGATGCTCCATCGGCAACCGTCCCTTCGACCAGCATATCAAGGCTTTCCGCGCACTGGGCGCGGAGGTGGAGGACCGCGGCGCAATGATCACCGCACAGGGCAATCTGAGGGGCGCGTCGATCGTTTTTGACCGCATCACGGTGGGCGGCACCATCAATGCCATGCTCGCGGCGGCCAAAGCCAACGGGAAAACGCTGCTCTACAACGCCGCGCGCGAACCGCATATCGTGGACGTGGCCAACTTCATCAACTCCATGGGCGGCAGCATCAAAGGCGCCGGTACGGACACCATCCGCATCCGCGGAGTCAGCCATCTGCACGGAAGCACCTATACCGTGATCCCCGATCAGATCGAAACCGGTACGCTGATGATCGCCGCGGCGGCGACCCGCGGGGATGTGACCATCCACGGCTGCATTCCGACCCACATGGAAAGCCTGACAGCCAAACTGCTGGAAATGGGCGTGCTTGTGAGCGAATCGGACGACGCCATCCGGGTGCGCACCGTGGGGGGACACCGTGCCGTCAACATCAAAACCCAGGAATACCCCGGTTTCCCGACGGACCTGCAGCAGCCGATGTCGGCCATGCTGACCATGGCCAAAGGCACCAGCATCGTCAACGAAACCATTTTTGAAACCCGCTTCAAGCATCTGCCTGAAATCGCCCGCATGGGCGCGCATGTGCGCATCCTGGATCAGACTGCCGTCATCGAGGGCGTCAGCGAACTCTATGGGGCGCCGGTAACGGCGACGGACCTGCGCGCGGGCGCCGCGCTCGTGGTCGCGGGACTGATGGCGCGCGGCACCACGGAAATTTTTGAGCCGGGCTTCATCGCGCGCGGATATGAACACCTGGAGGAAAAGCTGACCGCGCTCGGCGCGCAGATCCGCCGGGAATACGTTTCACCGCAGGAGTGACCGATGGACGCATACAGGGTACTCGGGATCGCGCGCGGCGCGACGGAAACGGAGATCCGCCAGGCGTACCATAGGCTCGCCAAAGCCTGCCATCCCGATTTGCAGGACAATGAGGAAGAACAGCTGAAAGCCCAGGAAAAAATGGTGCAGCTGAACCTTGCCTATAAGGAAGCGCTGCAGCAGGCCGGACAGCATGACCGTTATATCGTGATGCCGCCGGAAAAAGCCTGGGCGCATGCGAAGGAGTATTTTCAGACCCGGCAGTGGGAGAAGGCACTGGTGCAGCTGAGCCATATTCAGGAAAGAGGCGCCGCCTGGTACCGCATGCAGGGCGACATCCTGATGCAGATGCGCCAGTGGGGTTCCGCCCTGCAGGCGTATAAAATCTGCGTGCAGATGGAACCGGACAATCAGGAATACCACCAGGCCGCGTTGGACGCCGCTGTCGCGGTCCGCAGGCATAACACCCTCCCGTACCGCATACTGGACTGGGCCAGGGACCTGCTGGGCATGACCTGACTTTTGATGTGGCAGGAAATCCGTAATGGGGCTTTTTCGGCCCCTTTTTATGTCAGCGCAGAAAGTCAACGATATTAACGCTGGCGATTCCGTTCCGGCTCAGATCGATCCGGTGAAACAAAATCCACTTGGCTCTTATGCTTTTTTGCAAGCCAACTTGCAAAAAATGACAGTTTTGTGTTCTTTTCAAACCCGAAGAACGGTAAAGATCGGAAATCAGTCCTTCGATGAGTTTTCGGAGCGGGTTTCAGGGACGGGGGAGAAACGCACTGATCAGGTTCATCTCAGCAGCATGGTGAGCGTCGGGATGGTCAGAAAACAGAGCAGGGTGCTGGCCAGCACGCAGTTGGCGGAAAGCTCCGTTTCGCTTTTGTGGATCTCCGCCATATTGAGGATGTTCGAGGCACAGGGCACGGAGGAGAGAACGAGGATGCTGGCCCTGAAAGGAAAGGGCAGCGGCAGGAAGAGCGTGACCAGATAGCAGAACAGGGGAAAAGCCAGCAGCTTCGCAAGGCAGATCGCGTACACGAAAGGCCGCGTAAAGAGCCGCTTTGGCGGAACTGTTGCCAGGCGGATGCCCAGGATGATCAGGCAGAGCGGCGTGGTCATATTGGCGAGCAGCCGCATGCTGTTCACGAGCAGATCCGGCAGCAGGGGACCGAGACGGAAAATATACAGCGGCAGCGAAAGATAGAGTCCGATCGTAGAGGGATTGAGCAGGGCGGTTTTGAGCGTCATCGATTCCTTTTTCTGCGTCAGGCAGAAAACGCCCATGGTGAACATCAGGATATTGTTGGCGACGGAGTACATGCACGCATAGCACAGCACCTCCGGATTCTCCGGCAGCAGCGCGCGCACGATGGGAAGCCCGAAAAAGCCGATATTGCCCAGCACCGCGCCGATG
>CADBNX010000310.1 GCA_902796115.1 uncultured Eubacteriales bacterium | reverse complement strand
TTCCTGTACCTGACCAATCAGAAGCTGTATCCGCTGCAGATTTTCCTGCGCTCGATTCTGCTGCAGAACAATATCGACTCGGATCTGATGGACGAGGATATGCTCAAGCAGCTCCAGAACCTGCAGGAAGTGCTCAAATACGCGATCATCGTCGTATCGACTGCGCCGCTGATGATGATTTATCCTTTCGTGCAGAAGTATTTCGTAAAGGGCGTCATGATCGGTTCGGTAAAAGGATAAGGCTCTCTTTCTGACGATTTGCGAGGAGGAATGGAAACCATGCAGCTTGAAAACCTGAAAAAAGCAAGAGAAGAAAGTACCGCGATCCAGCTGCCGATTTCGGATCAGGAACTGATCGAGCGTTACGAAGCGGTGTTTACCGCGGCGGTCAATGACGTGCTTCGGGAAAAAGGCTATCTGTACCAGACCCTGCCCAACAGCATCCAAGGCCTTACCATGGATATGAAGGTGGCCGGCATCGCGTTTACGATCAAGGGGAGCAAGAATCTGCTGATCGAAAACGAAATGCCGGAGCGCGCGAAAATGCTGGACGCGATCACTCCCTATTCGATCTGCGTGTGGGATACCTCCGGGGACGATGAATCCGCACAGTGGGGCGAGATCATGACGATGGCCAGCATGGGACGCGGCTGCCGCGGAGCGGTAGTGGACGGCGGCGTCCGCGATACGGACCGGATCCTGAAAATGAAATTTCCGGTATTTGCGCGCTATCGCTGTTCAAACGGCATGCTTGGGCGTTTTCGGATGATCGGATATCAGATGCCCATTCAGATCGGGAACGTCAATATCGCGCCGGGCGATATTATTATGGGCGATATCGACGGCGTGATCGTGGTGCCGCGCGCGCTTGCGGTGGAAGTGCTGGAAAAGGCGGAATACATCCGGGACAACGAAAAAGAGATCAAAAAGATGGTGCTTTCCGGCCTGCGGGCAACGGAGATCGTGGAAAAGGGCGGATACTTCTGATAAATCGGACGGCTGCTGCGGGAATCGGATTTCCGCGGCAGCGTCGTTTTTCGGACGGTGAACACATCAATTCCGGTCATCGGGATGCTGAAAGGATCAAACATGGTTCCGCTCAGAAAGAACGAACGCCCCGGAAGCCGGTGGTTTCCGAAGGCAGGGCTCGGCTTGTTCATCCACTGGGGGATCAGCTCGGTGGACGGTTATCTGGACCTTTCATGGGGAATGTTCAAAAACTTCCGTTATTCTCCGCGGGTCTGCCGACCGGAAGAATACTTTGCGCTCGCGAAAAAGTTCAACCCCGGGCGCTATGACCCGGAAAAATGGATCCGCGCGGCAAAGGAAGCGGGATGCCGATACTGCGTACTGACCACACGCCATCATGACAGTTTTGCCCTGTGGCCGAGCGCTTACGGGGATTTCAATACACGCACGTACATGGACGGACGGGATCTGGTGGGCGAATATGTCAATGCCTGCCGGAAATTGGGCATGAGAATCGGTCTGTACTATTCGCCCTGGGAGGTTCGGACAACAGGTGAATACCTGCCGTACGGCGGATGGCAGAAGGACCGGACGGGGGAGATCCCGCAAACCCTGAAAGAGTATGAATACGCGATCGTGCGGGGACAGGTGCATGAGCTGCTGACCCGGTACGGACAAATCGATTTATTGTGGTTCGACGGCCGCTGGCGTCATATCGTCAGCGAGGAATTCATCCGGTCTCTCCGTCCCGATCTTGTGATCGGAAGAGGAGAAGATACCGATTTTGCATCGACGGAATGCCATATCCCGACAGAAGAAGAGTACCGGGACAGTTTTACAGGCTGTTGGTGGGAGTTCTGCGGCGAACTCAATAACTGCTGGGGGTATACGAGACGCGACGAATACCGGGTGAAATCGCTTGAAACCCTCGCTGAATGGTTTACCAGCGTCAGAAGCCACGGCGGAAACTTCCTCATCAATATCGGTCCTGATTCGGAAGGGGACTTCACCCCGCTTGAATATGAAAGACTGAAGGAATTCGGCGGTTTTGTCCGGGATCATCCGGAACTGATGCCCCAGACGGAGGACTGAACTGAACAGCGTGTCCGGCGCGTAAGAAACGTTTTCGGAGCGGAACAGTTCGGCCTGATCACGGAATCAACAACAATACCAGTACAGAAATACGGAGGAACGAAAAAATGACGGAACTGAGCGGGCGTGTATTTGCAGTGACGGGAGCGTCCGGCGGAATGGGACGCGTGATTTGCAGGATGCTTGCGGAGGCAGGCGGCAAACTGGCACTGACCAGCAATGACCGGGCGGCCATGAACGAACTGAAAAAGGAACTGCCGCCGGATACGCTGACCGAAATCCTGGATATCACAAAGGAAGAAGAAGTTTCGGCTTTCTTTGGCAAAATCGGGGAGGCGTACGGGCACGCCGACGCGCTGCTGAATCTTGCTGGACTCTCCATACCTGCGAAAATCGGCGAGATGGAGGAAACGGATTATGATCTGACCATGGATGTCAACCTGAAAGGTACTTTCCTTGCCAGCAAGCACTTTATCCCGATCGCGGGAAAGAACGCCCAGATCATCAATATCGGCTCCATGGCGGCGCTGCGCGCGAACGGAAACGCGCCGCTCTACTGTACGGCGAAAGCGTCTGTGAATATGTTCTCATCCGGGCTGCAGATACAGGCCGCGCCTGCCGGGATCCGGGTAACGGTGCTCAATCCCGGAGGGGCCGATACGCCGTTCTGGGGAAACCGGAAAGTGGCGCGGGAAAAACTGCTGAAGCCGGAAGCGGTGGCGGAGGTGATCCGTTTTGTGCTGACTTGTGACCCCAACACCGCGATTCATGAAATCAATTTCGAATCCTTCCTGATGATGCAGGGATAACGGAAAGAAGGAAAAGCTATGTTTGATTGGTATCTGAAGGGAAAAGCCGCGGACATATATTACGGCAGCGCCGAGCACAGATGCATCGCGCTTGCAGCGCAGGACCTGGCCGCGGACACAAAAAAAGTTTTCGGAAAAAAGCCTGCCATAAAACCCTATCTTCCCTGCGAGGGCGGACCCGGAATCGTGATCGGTTCCCTGGAAAACCCGGACTTCCGTGCCTGGGCCGGGGGAAAAACCGATCTTTCCGGGTTGGAAGGCTGCTTTGAGAAATACAGGATCACGATCGGAAGCGAATGGCTGATCATCGCCGGCAGCGACAGGCGCGGCGCGATGTGGGGACTGTACACCCTGTGTGAAAACGTGCTTCATGTGGATCCGGGGTGCGCGCTGAACCAGGTGATGCCTGAGAAGATGGAGGAGCTGCGGCTCGGGGAAAACGTTCTTGAGGATGCTCCCGCGACATACCGTTTCCGCGGCTGGTTCCTGAACGACGAGGATCTGCTGACCGATTTCCGGGACGGCGGCGGCGCGCGCCATATCGATTATCCGTTTTATGCGCAGGTGAGCCATCCGGATATCATAGCCAGGGTCCTTGAAACTGCGCTGCGCATGAAGATCAACATGATCATTCCGGCATCCTTCCTGGACATCCGGAATCCCGCGGAGGAAAACCTGGTGCGCCTTTGCACGGACCGCGGGCTGTATGTGACGCAGCATCACGTGGAACCGCTCGGCGTGAGCCATTTCGGGTTTGAAAACTACTGGAAGGCGCGCGGCAGGGAAGAGCAGTTCTCTTTCCTGACAAACCGTGAAAAGGTGATGGAAGTATGGCGCGATTCCGTAAGGCGCTGGGCAAAATACGACGGCGTGATCTGGCAGATCGGGCTGCGCGGACGCGGAGACAAACCGATCTGGGCTGATGACAAATCCATCGGGAACTCAAACGAAGCGCACGGGGCGATCATCAGCGAGGCGCTGCAGACACAGTGCGATCTGATCAGGGAAGAACTGGGCACGGATGATTTCATCGCGACTTCCACGCTCTGGATGGAAGGAACGGAACTGTACCATCAGGGATGTCTGAAATTCCCGAAGAATACGGTGATCGTGTTTGCGGACGCGGGTCTGACGCAGCTTTTCGGCAGGGATTTCTATGAACTGGCCCGGATGAAGGAATACCGGTACGGACTGTACTATCATGTAGCGTTCTGGGGTACGGGACCGCATCTGACGCAGGGTACGGATCTGCGCAAAATGGAATACCAGTACCGTATCGCATGTGGGAAAGGGGATACCTTCTATTCCATCCTGAACGTATCCAACGTGCGTGAAAACCTGCTGTGCGCGCAGGCGAACGCGGAAATGATCTGGAATATCGATCGCTTTGATGAAACGCGGTACCTGAACGCGTTCTTTGCGCGGCATTTCGGCCTGGAGCACGGCGCAGAAATGATGCACCGCCATTTTGACGCGTTCGCGGATTACCCGGAGGCAACGGCAGCACAGGAGGGCGGATACGCAACCCTGTGGAAGGCACAGGCGGTTCTTGAAAACGTTCCGTTCAAGCAAAAGGTGATCCTGGACGGCGCAGCACGGAGGTATGGCCTGCAGTGCCTCAACGATCTGAAGGGTGAAAAGGAAGACCGTTACAACGATCCGGACTGGATCGCGGCGTATTCGGACGGAATCGCCCGATTTGAAGACTGCTGGCAGCATTTTGCCGGCCTGCTGCCGAATGTGAACCCGAGAGAGGCTCAGTATTATACGGATCTGCTCCTGGTGCAGGAGGAAATCATTCTGTGGGTTTACGAGTGGGCAAAAGCATGCGGAGAAGCGCGCATCGCCTGCATCGCGGGAGACAGGGAAAAGACCGCCCTGAAGCTGCGTCACGGCGTATTTGCGCTCAGACGCCTGATCGAAGACCGGAAAAAGGCGGAGTGGGGACAGATGCGCGGCTGGTACCGCGGCGATAAAAAGATGGGGATACCCGAAATGCTGCGCAGAACGGAAGCGCTGCTGCGGGAAACCGAGAATGCATGAAGGAGGATAAAAGAATGGCAGGAATGATCAACACCACGGATATCGCGTACAATGTATTCTGTCGTTTTCAGCAGACGGCGGAAGTGAAAAGCTATCCGGGACTGCTTGCGCTCTACGCGCTGGCCCAGCTCGGCGATGAAACAAAGGAGTCCCTGATCCTGGAGAAGGCGAAAGCGATGCTGACGCTGTACCCGGACAGGATCGAGCATCCGAGATACAATTTCGAGAGCTATCGTGTGGGTGGAAACGGAAGAGCATATCTCGTCTGGCACGGCTATGATCCGGAAGGGCGCGGCGTGCTTCGGGAGTTCGCCGAGACTACCCTTGCTGCTCCGGTGGACAGGGACGGCATTCAGTGCATGCCGCAGAAGGAGCGCCTGCCGCTCGAGCAGGTGTGGATCGACGTGGTGACGGCAACCACGCCGTTCATGGTCATGGCCGGGCTCGCGCTGGGAGAGGATAAATACATTGATTACGGCGCGGAGCAGTGCTTTAAAATGTACGACCTGTTTGAGGACAGCGAAAATCACCTGCTGCATCAGTCCCGCGGATTTATGAAGGACGTGCGGGAGATTTCCCACGACCACTGGAGCCGCGGCAACGGCTGGGGCATCGTGGGCCTCGCGGATATGATCCAGTATCTTCCTGAAGGAGACAAAAGACGCACGGAAGCGGAAGCGCGGCTGCGCCGTCACTGCGAGGCGCTGAAGCGGTATCAGACCGTACGCGGGCTGTGGAGGCAGTCCATCGCCTGTGACCTCGCATGGGAAGAGAGCAGCGGCACGGGTTTGATCGCTTACGCGATCGGAATCGGTCTGCGCTGCGGCGTACTGGATGAAAAGGAATACTGGCCGGTGTTTGAAAAGGCGATCACGGGCCTTGTGGAGAGCTGTCTGAACGAAGACTTCTCCACGGAACTGAGCTGTCACGGATGTCTGTGTCCCGGCAAGGGAGACGCGAAAGGCACGCTGCAGGCTTACCTGTGCGATGTGCGCGCCTACCGAGATGAACCGCATTCCTACGGGCCCATCATGCTGGCGATGCTGGAAGCGCATAAAAACGGAATGAAGCAGATCGAATGGAATCCGGGGAGGGCAAAGGTATGACCAGATTCATTACAGCGGAAGAAACACAGAGACTTCGCGGGGCGGCAGAAGACAGTTTCCAGAAAAAACTGTATGATGCGATGCGGGAACGGGTGCGGAAGGAAACCGCGATGCCCGGATTCCTGCAACCGGGAGATACGCAGCTGTGGTGGCATCTGTGCTGGGAGCGGGCAAGCAACGCCGCTTTTATCTGGCACATGGAACGGGATCAAAAACTGGGTGAATGGCTGAAAGGCGTCGCGTTCTGGATGCGGGATCTGAGCCTGGACGAGTGGATCGGCCCCTGGTTCCGCAACCGGAAGGGCGAACCCTGCGGTGCTCTTGAAACAGCGCATGTGTGCCTTGCCATGTGCGATATCCTGGATCTGTGCGAGGACCTGTTCACCCGGGAGGAGCTTGCTTCCTGCAGGCAGGCTCTGCAGGAAAAGGGAATGCCGCTGTGCCTGCGTTTCTGCGAAACAAGGCGGGGCTGCAGCAACTGGTATAACGTGATCCTGATGGGGTACGGCGTATCCGCGTTTTACCTGGAGGACACGGAAGCGATGGAGAAGACGCTCACGCTCCTGCAGGATTCCTACGCAATGTATAACCGGGACAGCTACGGAGAAACCGTACAGTATTCAAACTACGCGTCCCTCACGCTTGCCAGGCTGCATGAAATCATCCTGCGCCTGCATCCGGAATACGAACCGAGGCTGAACCTTGGCGTTTATGCTTCTCTCATGGAGTGGTACGCCGCAAGTCATCTGTATATGAAGCCCTGGAGCGATGAAACCGTATATCCGCGCATCTTCAATTTCGGAGACTGCGGCGCCGTCACGCGCCCCGACGGGGACGTACTGGTACAGGTTTCCGTACGGATGAAGCAGCGCATGCCGCGCGAAGCGGCACTCGCGTCCTGGCTGTTTGAAACCACCTATGCGCATCCCGAACAGGGCCCGGACGAGCTGTCCACCTTCGGTTTCTACAATCAGTACCGCTATCACGCCGTCCTGATGCAGCCGGATATGGCCAAAGCGAAGGATCCGGAAGAGGCGATGCTTCCGGAAGTGATGAAATTTGCCAACGGCGACCGGATCATCCGCGATACCTGGCATGACACCAAAGCCGCGATGGCTATTCAGGCAGGCAGCGAGCCGCTGAACGTGACGGCGCACCGGCATGAGGATCAGGGCAGCATCCAGTTCGCGCAGGGCAGGGAGCGCATGATCATCGACGGCGGGCACTGCAGCTATCGTCTGGAAGCGCAGCGCTACACAATGTCCTCGAGTCAGCACGCTACGTTCGATTTTCTGGATCCGGACAAGTCTTCGAACCCCGTGACCGTTTCCATGCCGTATTATAAGGTGACCGGGCAGTACAAGGCACAGGGGCACTACGCAAACCGCAGGCCGTCCCGGCTGAAGAACGAGATGGATCAGACGATCGGAGACGCCTATGTGCTGACCATGGATATGACGGACGCGTATCCGGAAGAGGTAGTCTGCGCCAAGCGTACGGTGGCGGCTGTGATGCCGCACGCGGTATTCATCATCGACGCGGCGAAAACTTCCAAACCGTTGGCACTGCGCACGCATTTCCCGATGAACAACCGCGACGGAGCTTTGAAAACGCATATCAAGGATCCCCATAAGCTGGTTTTCCGGCGCGGCGGGGAAGCCATGAAGGTATTTGAATGCATGTGCCTCGCGGACGGAGAAGAAAGCCCGTCGAATCTGATGTTTGACTGGGGTTACTGC